>JAAVAG010000063.1 GCA_014804185.1 Lachnospiraceae bacterium | reverse complement strand
GATGGGTGTCTCATGGGCCACGCGCATCATCGCCGCTTTTACCTGATCATAGACGGCCTCCTCCACCACCACGTTGGCGCCCGCCATGCATCTTTGTCCTGCCGCTCCAAAGCAGGAATTCTGGAAATTCTTTACAAACCCGGAAATGTTGACGCTCTTCTCCACGATCAGCGTGTTCTTTGCTCCCGCCAGAACCATGGATTTCTTGTTGGTCCGCGCGCTGCCGTCCGCGATGATCTGTCCAACCTTGGATGATCCCACAAACGCCATGGCTTTGATCACAGGACTCTCCAGCATCTGATTTACCACCGGCGCATTGCCGTTGATCAGATTGAAGACGCCTGCAGGCAGTCCGATCCTGTCAAAAATACCCGCTATTTCCTGCATGAACATTGGACTCTGTTCGGACGCCTTATACACGATGGTATTACCTGTCGTGACAGCAAAGGGAACGAACCAGCCGTATACCAGTCCCGGAAAGTTAAACGGCGCCAGCGCGCCCACCACGCCCAGAGGCTCCCTGCGCACTTCCCCTTCCACATGGGTACTGATCATAATATGGTCGCCGCGCATGATCAGCGGCAGCCCGCAGCATGTCTCGGTCAGTTGGATCGCACGGTCCATCTCCGCACGCGCATCCACGATATGCTTTCCCTGATCAGTGGCGATCAGAGAGGCCAGTTCTTCTTTCCGCTCCACCAGTTCATTGCGCATCTGGAACATATATCCCACTTTTTTCGTCATGGGCATCAGGGCCCATTTTTGAAATGCCTCCTGCGCGCAGGCGATGGCCTGCTCCACATGTTCCGGCGTGGTAACCGGTACTTTGGCGATCACCTCACCGGTGGACGGATTTGTCACGTCCAGATATTCTCCGCCCTCGTTGTCCACCCACTGCCCATTGATATAGTCCTTTAAAATCCTCATATTCCCTCTCCTCCCGGCAAATACATTTCTCTTCTTTCCACTATACCTCTTTTTCCCCGTTCTGTCCAGTTTCCGTCTGTCATATTCTGAATGCTACGGCTCGCCTGTGGCCTCCTGATACTCCTGGCTGCCCAGGTCCGCCCACGCGTGCCTGCCGGATACAAATACCTGCCCTGTAGCCATCTCCACCGCATACATATCCACAATCTCCGTGCTGTAGGGAGCGTTCGCTCCGATCTCATAGTAATCTCTGTAGTGGACGAACAGATGGCATTTTCCGTTTTTAGATTCCCTGTCATATACCACTGTCTCCACGGTATTCATTCTTTCTTCTGTGCTCTCCAGTGATCCCGTGCTCTCCGTAAGATACGCGTAAAAGCTGCCTTTTGCGCTGTAGGCAGGCTTATACGGATATCCGGCATCGGCAAACAGGGTGTCGTACAAAAATCTGTATGCGCCCTCCACATAAAATGCGGAACTTTCCAGGTCAGCGCTGCTTTCCTGTCCATCCCCCGCCAGGTTCCACGTATAATTGTCCAGAAGTCTGGCATACACAAGACTCCAGTCCGTGTATCTGTCGCCCTCCCACACATATTCCGGCCTGTCTCCGAGTCTGTTTTTCCCTATGGGAAACGCCGCGTCGGCCGCCCACTTCTCCACGCCGGCGCAGCGCACCACAATCAGCGCGCCGTAATCCGCGGTATAATCGGATTTAAGCGCCTCCTCCGCCAGATGTGCCACAATCTCCGCACACACACGCGCATCATCCAGATCCGCGCATTCGATCACAAAACCCGTTTCAAACCGGCTGCTTTCCCCATCAAATCCCTGCCCCTGATCCGCATAGGCTGTGCTCCATGTGCGCTGGGGATACACTTCCTCCATGACCGTCCCCATAACCATATCGGCGCAGGCCTGTACAAAATCTTCCTTAAATTCTCTCTGATCCGAGGGCTGCACGCGAAACACAAACGCCGGATCTTCCTCCGCCGCAAAGGTATAGACACCCCAGCCCTCCTGTCCTGCAGTTGTTCCCACAGGGGTTATCTGTGTCCCATACCTTTCTTCTATTTCCTGCCGCACGCTGTTCTCCGTGGCGTAATATTCTTTCTTCCAGAGCCAGTTATATTCCTCAAAATAAGTATACCAGGCTCCCTCCGCCTCCCCCCAGGGACCGTGCCACTCCATCAGCCAGCCGTTCTCTCCCACATAATCGCCGCGCATGATGTTCACTGCCCCCAATACCAGAGCAGAGACAGCCGCCCACAGAAAAAACATCCCGTAAACCACGGATCCGAATATGATCAGCCCCGTAATCACGCCTTTGCCGCCAGAACGTCTTTTTTTCAGATAGACCAGAAAAATCAAAAGACTGACAAAGACTGCCGTGGGCAGGATAAACAGCAGATTTACGGTGCCGGCATAAAATTTCAGGTTGGATCGCAGGTAGATTCTCTGCGGATTCATCAGATATTCAAACAGAACCGCCCACAAAAAGACCGCCGCGCTCAGTGCCGCTGCCGCCAGACTGATCCACAGCGCACGGGGCGGTTTTGGTTTTGTTTCCGTTCCCATTCAATACACCCCCACAAAAGCCAATGTGGGACATACCCTGGCGTCAAGAATGCGGATCCGCAGCTTTTGTACCTCTGTCTCCGGGAATCTGACTATTTTTTTATATCCTACGGTAGTTCCCTCATACAAAAGCGTGTCTTTTTCATCCCGTATCTCAAAGCGCTCAATCCGCTGGCTTAAGCAGATATTCTCTTTCAGCACAACGCAGGATACTTTTACCGCCTCAGAAAAGTGAACCGTAATCTCCGCCTCCCGGACGCCGTCCTCCGTTTTATAGAAAGACTCGTAGTCATCCTCTCTCACACAGTCAATTTCATGTCCCTGTTCCCACAGATCCGCCTCCATCTGCGCATCCGTGAGAAGATTTTTCGAGAAAGATTTTTGCAGATATTCGCCCATCTCTCTCAGACGTTTCACATCATTTTCATGAATCCTGCCCTCTCTCGTGGGAGGAATATTCAGGAGAAACGTGGCGTTTCCGCCCACGGAATGATCATAAATATACAGCAGCTGCTCCAGCGGACGCACCCTCTCGTCCTCGCTTGCATGATAAAACCACCCCGGCCGGATGGAGGTATTTACCTCGGCCGGATACCAGATCAGTTCTTTTTCTCCTGCCAGGATTTCCCTGCTGCCCAGGTCGAGATCCGCTGACTTCAGTTCCCGCGTCCGGAACGAGGCATCATCCTCCTGCTGGCTCTCCGACGCCACTTTCTCGGCGCTGCACAGCCGGGCGGGAACCACGCTCCACTCGGCCGGTCTTGTCTGCCCGGCCTCGTTGCCGCACCAGCGTATGTCCGGCCCGCACACACAGATACATGCTCCCGGCTGCAGCCGCCGTATCACCTCATAATAACGCTCCCAGTCGTACTCCTGCTTTTTCCCATTCTTCCCCTCTCCGCAGGCCCCGTCGAACCATACGGAAAAGATTTCGCCGTACCCTGTCAGCAGTTCCGTAAGCTGATTTACAAAATAGTCGTTATATACCTTTCCATGTCCGTAAGTCTCGTTGTTTCTGTCCCAGGGAGACAGGTAGATGCCAAAGCGGATGCCGCCTCTGCGGCATGCGTCGGAGACTTCCCTGACAATATCGCCCTGACCGCCCTGAAACGGACTCTTCGCAACAGTATGCTCCGTGTATCTGCTGGGCCACAGACAAAACCCATCGTGATGCTTACAGGTAAGAATCAGCCCTTTCATGCCAGCGGACTTCACCGCCTCCACCCACTGGTCGGCGTCAAAGCGCTCCGGCTTGAAAATGCTCTCATCCTCCGTCCCGTCCCCCCACTCTTTGTCCGTATAAGTATTCACGGTAAAATGGATAAACGCGTAAAATTCTGTCTGCTGGTACGCAAGCTGCCGCGCACTTGGAATGACCTGCACCAGCCTCTTATCCAGTTCCTCCCTTGCCGTATGCGTCATAAACGCCTTTTCCTCTCCTGCCATGTCTTACTCCTCCCTTTCGGCTTCCAATTGTAAATAATCCAACAGCACAGTCTGTGCATAAGCCGTCTTAATCGTTTCATTCAATCTTTCACGTGTCGCATATTCTCCGCCAAAGTGACTCAAATCATTAGTCCATTCATTAGGATAATAGTAAATTTGCTCAAAATAATCCGGATATTGACTGCTCATCCAAGTCCCGCCATAACCATAAGCCAAATCACTTACTTCCTGTCTGAAATATTCCGACACAGGAGACGGATATAAATGCAGAGTCACTCCATTCTCTTCACACAGATCATACATTTTTTTAACATATTGATCTGCTAACTCAAAATAGGATTCCATCTTATAGTTCTCTTTGTTCATATAAACATAGTTTAAATATAATTTGCGGAGAATCGGAGAGTTTTGTATCAATTCCACAACTTCTTTTTTTAAAAAAAACGTTCCATACATTTCCCTTATAATATCAAGCGTATTTTGATCCAGCAAACTGATCGTATCCGTTTCCACATAAGCCGAAATGGCATATTGATAACTCCACTCCGTATCAAAGGTTCTTATAAGAGGATTTGGGTGCATAATCAAAAAAACGTCCGTGGCATCCGGATGATACTTCAGATATTCTTCCACCAGAATATACTGCCCTGTTACCATCATAGGCGCACTTGTTGCCTGAATGCTGATTTGTGGATTATAGATGTTCAAATCAGCAAACATCTGTTTACAAATACTGTCCCCGATAATAAGCTGTGTAGTCTGGTCCTGTTTTTTTACGTATTCAAAAGCAGGCAGCAATTCGTTCTCATCCATATACGCTTCACTGTCTGTCCACCTCGCCAAAATCTGTTTCCAGGGTTCTTTCATGGAAAGAAAAATGATACAGAAACAGAACGCCAGAATGATTGTACAAAAAATACCTGATTTTATAAACAGTTTTTTCATTTCTCCCTAAAACCTTTCATAAATAAATGTGGATGGCGCCTGTCCATAATTCTGTATCACACTAAACAGAAGAAATATTGTAATGCCTACATATAAGAGCCATCGAATCACAATATTTATTTTGTACATTGCTATTTTCTCAATCGATATATTCTTTTCGTGCAGCAAATCGATGAAAAAAACAATTCCAATACCTGCCAATACAAACAACAACCCTGATTTTGTCTCCCCCATAAGATAGCTGCCATAATAAGTCATTTCTTTGAAATTAAATTGAAAGATAATCCTATGCAAAATATCAAATGCCTGCTTTACAGAATCTGCTCTGAAAAATAACCATGCGAAATCCACAAGCACAAATGTAAATAGAAT
>JAAVAG010000062.1 GCA_014804185.1 Lachnospiraceae bacterium | reverse complement strand
TCTCCATATCCTCATCATTGTGGGAAACATTTGGATCCATCAACTGTTTAAGACGAGACTCTACTTTAGCCAGATCTGCAATCGTATTATACGGGTCAACCATTGCCTCCCAACTAACGGGCAGTGTTCCCTTCATAGAGCGTACGGCGTTTTGGAACTCATCTAAATCAGAAATGATATGCATCAATCCCATATCAGTGTTTGATTCCTTTTTTTCAGCTATAAACTGCTGCCCTGCTATTGAAATTGTTACAGTATCCCTGTTTGTACCAGACTTTGCCTCGCTCTCAGTTTTGCCACAAACATGAGGCTCTGACGCTCTTTCGTCTGCTGCCGTGGCAGACAAAAAGTATTCTAATCATGGTTTTCAAATCTCCTTATAACTTACTTTTTCCTTATTTCCCCAGGATTTCCCGACACTTTTGGGGCAGATGCAGATTTCCGATATCTCCTCAGAAGATCACGTAAATCTGCATATTTCCACCGCCAAAAGTTGTAAAATAAGTTGTAAATGGGGTATTCCGTACAACTGCCCTTTTTCACTATTACTGATTGCACACACGCCTCATCTCCTCCTGCACATCATCAAAGCCAAGATGGGTGCATGTATTCAGCGTGACACCGATATCAGAATGTCCCATAATATACTGCAGGGTTTTCGGATTCATACCGGACTTAGCCATGTTTGAGCAGAACGTATGTCTGCATATATGGGACGTTATCCTTGGAAGCTGCACCTTGTAGATACTGTTATATTTTTCCAGGATATGCTGAAAATATTTCTCTCAGTGCAAAGACGCCATAGGCATTCCGTTCTTATCCAGAAACAGAAATCCTGTGTAGCCGTCAATCATGGGTTCCACTTTCGGCTTAGGCCACACGGCCAAAATGTGTTTGAAGCAATCGCAAACATCATCCATCATAGGAACCGGCCTTGTCCCGTCGGAGGTTTTGGTATCCTCAATAATATAATTCATGCTTCGGTCCCGCTGAAGCTGATGGTCTACATTTATTCTCCGATCTTCAAAATCAATGTCCAATTTGGTCAACCCCACGAACTCTGAAATACGCAGTCCCGTATGAAACAACATGTAAATTCCGTCATAGTATCTGGAAAAATGCGGATCCGTCTTGATGAACTACAGAAAGATTCGCTCGTGCTTTCTGGTGATGGTTTCTGCAGTTTGATCAGCTATGCCTTGGCATCCGTAAGCTGGTTGACCATAAGTTCTGAATATATGATTCCCCCCCACAAACAATGCTATGAAATGCTGATATTATACATTTATTGCTTTTAACCATGTCTTAGACATATTTTTTCTCCAAATCATACTCATTTTCACTATTTTTGCAAAACTGAAATGGAAGTCTGCAAATTGGATTTCTCTCTAATCGCAATTTCCCCTCCATTAAACTCCCGTTTATCAGTTAAATTATAATGCGGTTATCCAAAAGCATATTGCTGAAACTGCAGAAAGCGGCGTCATGATATATTTTTCCTTTTTACTCCCGGAGATAAAATTCATGACCGTGTTAAGTGAGAGATATATTGCCATAATCATGCAGATGGTTTTCGTTATGTTATAGGGAAACCATAACGATACAAATTCTCCCATTTGTAAAATGATAACCACAAAGAATACCTGTAAAATGAGCTGTGCCGCCAATATAATCCTTAGTTTCTTCGGGAAGACTTTATATTTTCCTCCCATGGTCAATTCTCCTAATGGTAAACCGCAAATTATAAGAAGCGATAATACAATTACTATGGAAAAGACACCTGCCCCTATAATAGCCGCCATCGTCAACCTCCAAAAATCTGTCTTATACTTTGTTCAACTCCAGTACCCCGGGCCGCCATCAGCGCAGGTTTCTGTACAATACAAAATCAACAATTCCAATTTATTTAAAGCCATAAGCAGAACGATAAGCCGGGTTATGTCGTGAATAATCATCTATCTAGCATTATTGTTGCCAATAATGTCAAGCGACCCACCTGAAAGCAGGCCGGGCAAGCCTGTCGCTTTCTATTTGGTCTTGCTTCGGATGGGGTTTACATGGCTCCGGTCGTTACCGGCCGGACGGTAGTCTCTTACACTGCCGTTCCACCCTTACCAAGTGAACGCTCCGCGTATCACTGTGAACGCTCCGCGTATCACTGTGAACGCTCCACACATCACTACGAAATGCTTCGCATTTCGCAATGTGGCAATTTCTGCTCACACTTGGCGGTATATTTCTGTTGCACTAGCCTTGGAGTCGCCTCCACCGGACGTTATCCGGCATCCTGCCCTGTGAAGCCCGGACTTTCCTCACCCGCATTCGTCTGCGGCCGCGATTATTTGTTCTACTTATGGCTGCTATGTTCGGCAGCTTTTTAAACTGCCGATTACGATTTTTCAATACTTATTCAGCTACGATTCACAGTAACTCCACACCGTATGCGCAAAATCAGCCAGGCACGCCTGCAAAACTGTGCTCCGGTTCTTATGCGCTGTAAATCGTAACTTGTGTTACACGTTAAAACAGCTTCCCCCCACAAACTCTCTGCAGATGGAGTTATTGGGAAGGTTTGCACTGTCCACACCCAGAAAATAATCCAAAAATTTCAAGAGCCTCTTTGCCTCATAAAACTCCGGCTCCTCCGGCTTTATATGAAACAGCAACGGTTCGGCGTACTGCTTGAGCACCGCCAGTTCATAGATCAGCGCGGAATTAAACATGGCGTCAGCGCCCTCCTGAAACGGAAAAATGTTTTCCTCCTCCCCGCGCCTGACAGAGGGCCACATCTGTATGGTGCGCTTGGCATCCATTCCCCTCGTCCTGGCATCCCGCACCATTCTTCTGATCATGCGTCCGTCCGTCGTAGGAATCCTGTTGTGCTCATCGATATGCAGGCTGGTCAGCGCGCTGATATAAATCCGGTACTTGCTCTCGCTGGGCAGAGCGCTGGATGTCTTTTCGTTCAGCCCGTGGATGCCCTCGATCACCAGCACATCCTCAGGCCCTAATGTCTTGTAGTTGCCCTTGTACTCCCGCTTTCCTGTCTTAAAGTTAAAGGTGGGAAGCTCTACGGTTTCTCCTGCCAGCAGTCTGCTCATATCGGAGTTAAACAGCGCAATGTCTATCGCCTCCAGGCACTCGAAGTTATAATCTCCGTTCTCATCTTTCGGCGTCTTTTCCCGGTCCACAAAATAATCGTCCAGCGCAATGGGATGCGGCACCATCCCCTGGGTCCGAAGCTGAATGGAAAGCCTGTGTGAAAAACTCGTTTTGCCAGAGGAGGACGGACCTGCGATCATAATAAACTTGACGCCTCCCCGGCTCACAATATCTTTGGCAATTTCACCGATCCTCCGCTCCTGCTCCGCCTCCTGAACCAGAATCATCTCGCTTAAGCCTCTCTGGCAGATATAGTCATTCAGATCGCCGACCGTCTCGATGCCGATCTTGCTGCACCATTTTTCAGATTCCTGCATGGTTTGAAACAGTTTCTCTCTGGGCGCAAACGTCTCTACCTTCGTGGGATTGCTCTTTTCCGGAATCAGCAGCATCATCCCCTCATGGTAAGGGATCAGGTCAAAGTACGGCACATAACCGGCATTTGGCATCATATATCCATAATAATAGTCAAAAAACCCGTCCATCTCATAGATATTGACGGAAGAACTCCTGCGGTAGCGGAAAAGCTTTTCTTTGTCCCGCATGCCCTTTTCCCGGAAGAGTTCCATAGCCTCCACCATGGGATAGGTCTTTTTCATAATGGGCATTTTCTCCTGCACCAGCTGGCGCATCCGTTCCTTTACAGATGCGATCTGCTCCGGCGTCAGTACAAAGCCGTCAAACGTCCTGATGTAATATCCGTGCCCTATGGTGCATTCCACTCTGCATTTCTGGGCGTTTTCCTGTCCCGCCACGTCCGCCACTGCCTTGAGCATCACCATGGTCACGGTTCTGACATAGGTCTTATGTCCCAGATCGTCTTTCAGAGTAAAGAACCTGACTTCGCAGTCCTTTGCCGCCCTTTTAAAAAGTTCTCTGATCTTTCCGTTTGCCGCTGCCAGCGCGATCAGTCCGCCGTATTTTTCCTGATAAGGCGCCGCAATCTCTTCATAGGTGGTTCCCTCAGGATACTGTTTCTGTACTCCCTCCACTGTCACTGTGATCATATCGTTTCCTCCCTGCTGCCCTCCATCCAGGACAATGCCATGCGCATATCCCTGATTTCCTCCAGGACAGTTCTTTTTCTTTCTTCCCTTGCCTCTGCGCGCTCCTGCGTCTCAGCAGGGGAAGATAATCTTTCCAGAATCATTTCATATTTGTTCAGCTGCCCGCACAGGTACTGCCGCAGCACCGGATCGCCCTGTTTCAGAAGCAGCCCTCCGAACTTATCCGCCAGACGCTGCTGCTGATTGGAAACCATCCGATCCTGCTGTTTTGAAATATCGCTTTCCTCTTGTTTTTCCATGGGTACAGCACGCATCATGGGATAATATTTTCCGTCCTCCAGAATCATACGTTCCTGTGTGACCACATATCCCTCATTCCTGAGAAAACGCCGGAAATCCGCTATTTCAGACTGCGGCTGGAGGATCACTTCCCGCATGGCCGCCACTTTTTCCCGCCCCAGCGTCAATATTTTCTGCATCAGCCTGCCGCCCATACCGGCGCACAGGAGAGCGTCCGCCTCTCCCGGCCGCAATGCCGAAACCCCGTCCGAAAGACGGATATCTATGTACTTTTCCAGACCGCATGCCGCGACATGCTCCCTGGCTCTCTGCAGAGGTCCCGGATTGATATCCATCGCGCAGACCCTGGGACATATTCCATGCTGAACAAGATAAATAGAGATAAAGCCGTGGTCACATCCCACATCCGCCAGCAGGCTGCCCGGTGTCACCATTTCCGCCAAAGCCTGCATTCGATGGGATAATACGATCGTCACCGCGCTTAATCCAGGTAATCTTTCAGCTTGCGGCTACGGCTGGGATGTCGCAGCTTGCGAAGCGCCTTTGCCTCGATCTGACGGATACGCTCGCGGGTGACGTTAAACTCCTTGCCCACTTCCTCCAGTGTGCGGGCGCGTCCGTCATCCAGTCCAAATCTGAGACGCAGCACTTTCTGTTCTCTGTCCGTCAGCGTACAGAGCACTTCGCTCAACTGTTCTTTCAGCAGGGTAAAGGCTGCGGCATCCGCCGGGACGGGTACATTGTCATCCTGAATAAAATCTCCCAGATGACTGTCCTCCTCCTCGCCGATGGGCGTCTCCAGAGATACCGGCTCCTGGCTGATCTTCAGAATCTCACGCACCCGCTCCACAGGCATATTCATTTCTTCCGCAATCTCCTCCGGGGACGGCTCTCTGCCCAGTTCCTGCAGAAGCTGTCTGCTGACGCGGATCAGCTTATTGATGGTCTCCACCATATGCACCGGAATACGAATCGTTCTCGCCTGATCCGCAATGGCCCTCGTAATGGCCTGTCGGATCCACCATGTGGCATAGGTGGAAAACTTATATCCCTTTCGATAATCAAATTTCTCCACGGCTTTAATCAGCCCCAGATTTCCCTCCTGAATCAGATCCAGAAAAAGCATTCCTCTGCCCACATAGCGCTTGGCAATGCTGACCACCAGACGCAGATTTGCCTCCGCCAGCCTCTTCTTGGCATCCTGATCTCCCAATTCCATCTTTTTGGCCAGCTCAATCTCTTCCTCCGCAGACAGCAGCGGCACCTTGCCGATCTCCTTTAAGTACATCCTCACGGGATCCTCGATACTGACGCCGTCAGGCACGGACAGGTCGAGATTTTCCACATCCACGTCTTCCTCTTCAATGAGAATAATCTCCCCATCGTCCACGTCGTCATCCTCCGTGATCCGCAGGATATCCACATTGTTCTGTTCCAGCGTATCAAGAATTCTCTCAAACTGTTCTTCCTCCAGCTGCATGTCAGCAAAATAGCTGCATACCTCCTGATATTCCAGAACATTCTTTTTCTTCTTGGCTGCATTCAGGAGTTCTTTTACTTTCTCCTCAAATTTTGCCTGTGTGTTTTCATCCATCTTCTCGGCTCCATCCTTTCAAAACGTAATATAATTATGACCTTAATCCAGGGAAATATGCGTTTTTTCCAGTTCCTCCAGCGCACGCTTTGCCTCGATTACCTGATTCAGCGCATTGATATCCCTGCCAAGATTTTCGGAATAGTATTTCAAACTGTTCTTTTTTACGCCTGTCAGCAGATCGCGAAACGCTTTTTCTCTCTCCTGCCTGGTATTGACTGCCTCCAGTCTGGCATTAAAAATCGAAGCCACTTCTCTCTGCTCTTCTTCCTCCTCAAACATGCTGATAATTCCCGCCGGGCTGTAGTTTCCGTTTTCGATATCCGCAAACAGCTTCTGAGCCACCTGTCTGTACAGATCTAGAGTAAAATCCCGGGCCGAAATATACTTCCTGATCTTCCCATACAGGGAGGGCTCGTCCGTAATCCACGTCAGAAGAAGCTTCTGGATCTTTTTGGCGTTTTCCTCCGGCGTGTTTTTGGCTTTTACCCCTGATTTCGGCCTCTCCACCGGCCTCGCCAGCCCGGTCTGGGCCGCATAGCTGCCCACCAGCTTTCTCAGATTGTCAAAGCCGATATGGTACTTATCGGCCACAGCCTCCAGATAATTGTCCCTCTCCACCTCTTCGGCAAAACCGCAGAGCCTGCGTGCAATCTCTTTGTAAAACCGCGTCTTCTGGTCGGGATCTTTCAGATCATAATCTCTCTCCAGCATGCGCACTTCAAAGATAAAGCTGTTTTCCGCGCTGTCGATTCTCTCCTGAAATGCCTCTCTGCCCAGGTTCTTGATAAATTCATCCGGATCCTTGTAGGGCGTCATACTGATCACTCTGCCGGTCAGCCCTGCCTCTTTCAATATAGTGATGGCCCTGAGCGCCGCTTTCACTCCCGCGTCATCACTATCATATGCCAGCAGCACATTTTCCGTGTACCGTCTGAGCAGACTGGCCTGTCCCGGTGTAAACGCCGTGCCGAGAGAGGCCACGGCCTGAGAAAAGCCCGCCTGATGCATGGAGATCACATCCATATATCCCTCGCACAGAATGATATTGCCCGCCCGCGCCGTTCTGGCAAAATTCAGCCCGTACAGGTTCCGGCTCTTATCAAAGATCTGCGTCTCTGGTGAATTCAGGTACTTGGGGTTTCCCTCCCCCATAACCCGGCCTCCAAATCCGATCACCCTGTGGTTGATGTCCTGAATGGGATACATGACCCTGTTCCAGAATTTATCATGCATGCCGTACTTCTCGTCAAACCCGGCCAGACCCGCATCCTGGATCAGCTTGTCCTCATACCCTTTCTGCCGGAGATACAGCGTCAGGTCGTCGCTGGTCTTATTGGAAAATCCCAGTCCAAATTTTCGGATCGTCTCCTCGGAAAGCTGCCTGCCCTGCAGATATTTCAGCCCTGTATTCCCCTGGGGAGCGCGCAGCTGATAGTAGAAATATTTGGCTGCCTCCTTATTGACCTCCAGAAGCCTGGCCCTGTAATTTTCTTTCCTCTTCATCTCCTCCGAGTACTCGATCTCGGGCAGCCGGATCCCCGCCCGGTCCGCCAGCATCTTTACAGCCTCCGCAAAGGTGTAATTTTCATAGTTCATGATAAAGGTAAAGACATTGCCTCCCGCCCCGCACCCGAAGCAGTAATACATCTGTTTCCCTCCGGATACGGAAAAAGAGGGCGACTTTTCATTGTGAAAAGGACACAATCCAAAATGACTTGACCCCTTTTTCTGCAGCCTGACGTATCCTGATATCACATCCACTATGTCGTTTTTCATCCGGATCTCTTCTATGACCTCATCAGGATATCTCATATTTACCCCCTGCATGTCCCGGTCACCGTCCGGGACACTGTACCAATTCTTCTCCCGCTCCGGCGGGTATCCAATCCTCCACAAGCATATTCAGCGGTCCCATGACTTGGGTATGTAAATCTCCTCATACTTTGCAATGGCAAACCGGTCCGTCATCGCCCCTATGTAATCACACACCACCACTTCCCTGTGATCTCCCGCCTCCAGCATCTTCCGAAACTCTTTCGGAAGAACGTCTATATTGTGGAGGTAATAATCATACAGGGTCTCCATCAGCATTTCCGCCTTGCTCTCCTCGCTCTTGGCAACCGGATTGTGATAGACGTTGTACGTCATAAACTGCCTCAGCCTTGTCATGGCCTGCGCAACCGGCGGAGACATACAGATATCGTCCTTCCCATAACTGGCTGTGACAATATCGTGGATAAAGTGATCCAGCCGCTCTCCTGTGGTATAGCCGATCACATCGCCGATCTCCTTTGGAATATCCTTCTCCGTCAGAATTCCTCCGCGGATGGCATCATCCATATCGTGATGGATATACGCGATCTTGTCGGAGAGCCGGACAATCTTTCCCTCCAGCGTAGAGGGATTTCCGCTGGTTTGATGATTCAGTATGCCGTCCTTGACCTCAAAGGTCAGATTCAGTCCCTGCCCTCCCTTTTCCAGATGCTCCACCGTGCGCACACTCTGCTGATTGTGTGCAAACCCGTAGGGACACACCCGGTCCAGCGCCCTCTCTCCCGCATGCCCGAAAGGCGTATGGCCCAGATCATGTCCCAGGGCGATGGCCTCCACCAGATCTTCGTTGAGGCGCAGAGCCTTGGCTATCGTCCTGGCATTCTGGGATACCTCCAGCGTGTGAGTCAGTCTCGTCCTGTAATGATCTCCCTCCGGCGTCAGAAAAACCTGCGTCTTGTCTTTCAGTCTGCGGAAAGCCTTGCTGTGAAGAATCCTGTCTCTGTCCCGCTGAAAGACAGGCCGGATATCACATTGCTCCTCCTCCCTGCTCCTGCCCCTGGAATGCATGCTCAAAGCCGCACAGGGGCTCAGGTATTCCTTTTCCCACTGTTCCAGACTTTCTCTGATCGTCATGTAAGCCCTTTCTGCGGAAGATGCGGCCTCCGCTCCCATGAAACGTCAAAAAAATACATTCTATTTATAATATTACACGCCGAATGGCAAATTCCTTTTTTTAACTTTAAAAAATGCAAAAAAAGACAGGCTTTTTTTCGCCGCCTGCCCTTTTTTGCCGCATGTCACCTGCATATGTCATAAATAAATTCCGCATTTTTTTCCATCGCTTCAAAAGCCGTCTTAAACGGAGACATCTGAAATACATGCCACATGCCCTTGTACTCGTCCAGTTTCACCGATACATTCGCTTTCACCATCTTTTTGTGCAGCATCTGGGAATCGGCAAGCAGGATCTCATTGCTCCCCACCTGTATATAGGTGGGCGGGAACCTGTCAAACTCTCCAAACAGAGGGGAGATAAAAGGATCCTTCAGCATCTCGCCGGACGGCTCCTCCGATCCGGTATATGCGCTGATCATTCTGTCGATATACTCCCTGCTCAGCACCGGATCCACATCCGCCCTGGTCTCATAGCTTCTGCCGCTGCAGGTCATATCCGTCCAGGGCGAGAGAAGCACCAGTCCTCGCGGAAGAAGCCGCTCCTGCTCCTTCAGCTTATGCACCAGCACAAGAGCCAGATTTCCTCCCGCGGAATCTCCCACGACAATGACATCCCGTGCACCGTACCCCGTCAACATCAAATAATCCCAGGCTTT
>JAAVAG010000061.1 GCA_014804185.1 Lachnospiraceae bacterium | reverse complement strand
TGCCATAATTGCTGCGGAAACAGAAAAAGCGGCATATAAGGCGATGCATCTGATCAAGGTGGAGTATGAAGTGCTGGAACCGGTTCTGGATTTTCGGAAGGCCAAGGACAACCCCGTTCTTGTCCACCCAGAGGAGGATTGGTATCCGCCCTGCGAGGTGGGCGGCACAAACAGGCGGAATCTGGTCGCCAGCGGGACGGAGGCAGACGGCGATGTGGACGCCGTGATAGACGGTTGTGATATTGTGATCGACCGCACATTTCATACAAAAGCCTTCAATCAGGCTATGATGGAGACGTTCCGCACCTACACAAGCCTGGATCGCTATGGGCGGCTGTATGTGATATCATCTACCCAGATTGTTTTTCACTGCCGCCGTATTCTTTCCAGGGCGCTGGGGATTCCCAAGAGCAGGATCCGTGTGGAAAAACCCCGGATCGGCGGCGGGTTTGGCGCCAAGCAGACCGCTGTCAGCGAGGTTTATCCTGCTTTTGTCACGCTGAAAACCGGACGGGCCGCCAAACTGATCTATACTCGGGAGGAAACTCAGATTGCCGGGTCTCCCCGGCATGAGATGGAGATTCGGGTGCGGATGGGAGCAGATAAAGACGGACGAATCCGCGCTCTGGATTTGTATACATTGTCCAACTCCGGGGCATATGGAGAGCACGGCCCCACCACGGTGGGACTGTCCGGGCAGAAGTCCATTCCTTTGTATACAGGCGGACTGGAAGCTTACAGATTCCGTTATGATGTGGTTTATACCAATACCATGGCTGCGGGCGCATACCGCGGTTATGGCGCTACGCAGGGGATTTTTGCCGTGGAGTCAGTTGTCAATGAACTGGCGGAAAAACTGGGGATGGATCCGACAGCGCTTCGGGATCAGAATATGGTCAGAGAGGGGATGCATATGCCCGCTTACTATGGCGAAACAGCCAATGCATGTGCGCTTGACCGCTGTATGGAACACTGCAGAAAAATGTTTCGTTGGGAGGAGAAGTATCCCGTCCGTGATATGGGAAATGGAAAGATCCGTGCGGCGGGCGTCGCCATGGCTATGCAGGGATCCGGAATCTCCAATGTCGATGTGGGTTCCGCGACTGTCAGACTCAGTGAGGACGGCACCTACAATCTGCTGATCGGAGCTGCAGATATGGGAACCGGCTGCGATACCATTCTGGCCCAGATGGTTGCCGAGTGTATGGAATGTGATGTGGATGATGTGGCCGTTTTCGGCGCTGATACTGATGCTTCCCCCTATGACTCCGGTTCCTATGCTTCTTCTACTACTTATATTACAGGCAAGGCTGTTGAAAAGGCATGCACTGACCTGAAGAAAAAGATCTGTTCCATTGCCGCCGAAATGCTGGAATGTCAGGCGGAAGAGGTGGTTTTTGAGAGTACAAGAGTCCGTCGTATTCAGACTGACCAGACCGTCAGTCTGACGGATATTGCATACAGAACACAGATGTTCAGTACACAGACTGCGGAGGCAACTGCCACCCATTCCTCTCCGGTATCCCCGCCGCCTTTCATGGTCGGCATGGCAGAGATCGAACTGGATAAAATGACAGGACAGGTTACCGTTCTGGATTATATGGCTGTTGTGGACTGCGGCATTCCCATCAACCCCGCCCTTGCGCGGATTCAGGCGGAGGGAGGCATTGTGCAGGGGATTGGGCATACCCTTTTTGAGGATGTGCGCTATGACCACAGGGGATGTCCGATTGAATCCTCTTTTCTGCAGTATAAACTGCCAACCCGTCTGGATATGGGCAGGCTGAAAGTGGAGTTTGAGCACAGTTATGAGCCGACAGGCCCCTTTGGAGCAAAATCCATCGGCGAAATTGTCATCAATACTCCCGCACCGGCGATTGCACATGCGATCTATCGGGCCACAGGAGTCTGGCACAGGGAACTGCCCATTACTCCTGAGCAAATTGCAATGTCATATCAGAACGGGAGAAACAGAGTGTGAGAGGAAAAGGAATTATAAGAAACGGGATAGGAATGACTGTATTCGTCCTTGCCGGATTCCTGCTGACCGGATGTCAGCGGAAAGAACAGCAGGAAGTTCAACCGCAAGAACAGCAGGAAGAGCAACAGGAGGAACAACAAGAAGTTCAAAAGGACGAACAGGACAACAGCATGTCCATTGTGACAGCGGAATCCCCGAATACTTCCATGATTGTCATTTCTCCCAGTGAGGAAAAAATAAAATGGGCAATTTATTCGGAGGGGTATTACTGTTATGGAAACGGCAGTCTCTGCGGCTATCTGAGCGAAGATGGGGAAGAAATCACACCCTGCATCTATACCGAGGCAATGCCCTTTTCCGAGGGACTGGCCTGCGTGTGTCTGGACGGAAAATATGGCTATATCGGGAAAGATGGAGAGACGGTTCTGCCTTTTATCTATGATCAGGCGGCTTCTTTCAGCGAGGGAGTGGCGTATTTTTCGCAGGGAGAGGAGTATGGGCTGATGGACAGAGAGGGAAATGTAGTTCTGGAACTGACAGACTGTGACAGCATCAGTTCTTTCCGGGAGGGACTGGCATATTTTTCTGTGGACGGGCAGTATGGTTACATGAATCAAGAAGGCAAAATTGTGATTCAGCCTGTCTATGACGACGCAGGATATTTTTATGATGGTTGCGCTGTGGTGATGAAAAATGGTTTTGGAGGGGTAGTCGGAAAGGACGGCAGAGAAATCCTGCCGACAGAATACATCGGTGTCAGGACGGAAGACGAATGCATCATTGCGCAAAAGGAAGATTCCTTTTGCGTGTTTGACAAGGAAGGAAATATAGTCTCCTCGGGCGCATGGGACAGGATATATGAAAGCGCATGGGATAAGGTATTTTATATTTATCAGGATGACAAGGTGGGCTTTTTAGACGGAAGCGGAAAGATCATTATGGAACCGGTCTATGAGTATATGATCAAGCCCATACCAGAAAAGGAACTGGTCATAGTGCGGAACGAAGAGGGAGCCTATGGCGTATTGGACTATGCTGGAGAGATCAGAGTACCTTTTCGGTACAGTGAAATCAGTTATCAGAGCGATGCGGGAGGCCTGCGTGTGACGGATGCAGACACCGGAAAAGCGGGGTATCTGGACGGAGAAGATCTTTCGGAGAAAATACCGCTTATCTACGACAGCCTGCAGTACTTTATGGAAGATCAAGCGGTTGCACAGCTTGGTGAAAAATACGGCGTAGTTCGATATGACGGGACACTTTCGGTGCCGATTGTGTATGACCGGATCATGCTGTTTACAGACGGCTCTATGGCGTTATGGACAGGGGAGACAGTGGAATTGACCGACCGTCAGGGACGTTCCATTTTGAAAGGTAAGTATACGTATATTTGGACATGTGGGAACGGTTATGGTGCCACAGCCGAAGATGGAGGAGACAGTTATTGGGACAGCCAGGGGAACTTGACAGCTCAGTTTGAAACCTCCTGGTCTGACCCTGTGTACGGAGCGGAGAACAGTACTTTGCGCGAAACGATGCTGTTTCGATATGGAGAAGAGAAAGGGGAGTGTCCGGAAGAGTTTGTGCTGACAAATCAGATTACGCCAAAAGCCGGGCTGTTTAAGGACTTTTTAAGAAACGGAAGTATCACTGCGGATACCGGAGGGCCTGAGTTTACTGTGAAAATCACTGAACTGATGCAGGGAAGAAGATTCAGCAAGCTGTACCGCATGGGAGAGGAAGAGATTCCTGTGCTTTATTTTTACGCTGATCCCCTGGAACAATCGAGCTTCGCGATGTCTGACAGCGGATGGTTTCTGATCAGGGACGGACAGGTGGAGCAGATAGCAGGGGCAAATGAGTGCGGAGGTTCCCTCAGGGGAGACTGGGCGTGCTGCTGGTATGATAAAGAGGAAAAAACATGGAAACCGGGAACTTCAGGAATCTGGGGCGGCTGGCCTGGCTACGCGTACACAGATGAGATTTATCGCCTGGAAAACGGAGAGGCAGTCCTGGAAAACTCTTTTATGTATCATTTAGAATATGCAGAAGATGAGGATGAAGAAAAATACTATATAGATGATACGGAGGCGACAGCGGAAGCGTATTATGCTGCGAGGGAGAGATATCGGTATTATATGCCGCTGGACTGTGACCGGTAGACAACAGAAAGTATGGATGATGAATGAAACTTTTATGAAGAAAGCGTATCAAGCTGAAAAGAGGAATCCTGCATGAACATAGATTTTTCTAAAAACGTTTATTATGGGTATATCGTAAAAGGGGATCTGACCGGGGCGATCAATTATGTGAAGCAATTCCCGGAGCAGGCAGGCTTGTACAATCGTTTTCTGGCGGTTTTTCAGCAGGAGCAATATGCAGTTTATGAAGCGGATGCATGGATTAATGAAATATTGATTATGTACCAGCAATATTACAGAGATGTCTTTTATCTCTGTATGGACAGGGAAGATGCCGCAGACAGACTGAGAGTGAAACTGTCCGATTTTCTGGGGATAGAGAATGAAGATATCCGGCTGAGCGACATGGAGCAAAACCAGATAGCCAAAGCGTTTCAAAGCAGGGACTTTCACTTTCTGGGAGGCCGGACAAGCGGTTATTACGGTCCTTATGTCTGGCGTACAACGGAGACGAAAACGTATGTGGTCGAGCTGCCGGATGGGATCCAGGAATATACCGTAAAGCTTCTGGATGATTTTATCGCTAAAAGCTGGATCGATGTTCTTTCTTTTGGGGAAATCGGGACCGGCGGCTGGTCGGACGAAAATGGGATCATCAACTGTATAAAATCAGCCTATGATTTTGACAGTGAAGCTTTCAGAGTGTCATTGCTGAAACATGAAGCGCAGCATGCGAGGGATCTGGCGATTGATCCCAATATGTCCTCCGAGGATCTGGAGTATCGCGCCAAACTGGTAGAACTCATTTATTCCAGCGAAAGAAATCTGCTGGAGCAGTTTGCACGGGAAGCAGATTCCACAAATCTAAGCAATGGGCATTCGTCAGCGTCCGGCAGAATCCTGGCGGGGTTTGCCAGAAAACTGAATCTGGAGGATTCCGAAATGGAAAAGCTTCCAATCGGGCAGGTTCAGACCGTGGCGAGAGTGCTGTTTGAAGAAGACTGTTCTGCTTCAGCAGCCGGATCTGCAAAAATTCCGGCTGCCGGAGGACGGTAAGTAAATACGATAAAACAGATAAGAAGAATACAGACCAGGCCAAGCAGAAAAAGTGTATATGGCTTAAGACGGCCGGATAACGTGAACCTGTAAGAAAGCAGAAACGAGATCACGATACTTACAAGAAACGCGGCGATATCCAGTACAAATACATCTTTTCCCAAGATAGCAGTATAGGTATAGTAAAAGATTGGAATAAAAAAAGTTCCTGCCAAAATCCCAAGACAGTAGGAAGAGACGATACTGGGATATTTTCGCCTGCACGCCGGAATCATCACCGTCGAATAAATCAGCATGGGAAAAAACAGCAGTTTCATATGTTCCCAAACGGATTCATTGACAGGCGTAATGAGGCCGACCATAAAGTGGTTTCCGGTCCAGTCATACAGAAAGTGGGCAAGGGAGCCTGTTATGATAACAAAAAGAATTCCAATGATTGTAGAAAACTTTAATTTTTTCATAATGACAAGTATATGCAGTCGAGAAAATACTATGCATTCGTACGATAGTCTGCCGGACCGAAAGAGGGCAATTTTTATTAAGACATGCGAAATGCGGAATGTTATAATGCTGGAAAAGCAGAAAGGGGCATTGGCATATGGCAGATACGTCTATCACGAAACGAATCCTCCTGTACGTTGAGGAGCATTTAGAGAAAGAACTGTCCTTAGAGAAAATAGCTGAAGAGCTAAGCTATTCAAAGTTTTATATGGCAAGAATATTTAAAGAAAATACAGGCATGTCGCTGCATAAGTATATCCGGGGCAGACGGCTTGATGAGGCGGCCAGAATACTGACAGAAACAGACCGACCCATAGCTGACATTGCTTTGGAAGCAGG
>JAAVAG010000060.1 GCA_014804185.1 Lachnospiraceae bacterium | reverse complement strand
TGTTGCACTTATTGTTTTAATCCTGTCATTAGGACTGGTTTTTTTGACCCCATACTCGCTGGTTGCTACGGTGCTGGCCGTAGGCTTTCTGATATTCAACGTAGTCAGGGCGAATAAGATTTTCCCTGCCCGCATGAATGCAGCGCTGGAGCAGTTGAATGCCTGCATGTTGGAATTGGCTGATTTCAAACAGTATTATTCTGAAGAAAAAGAAAAGAAAGACATATTACAAAGTAAAGTAGAATACTTATGATTTGGGAGGACGAAAGATATGAATAACGAGATGAATTTAGAACTTGGGGATTTGCTGGAGAAGAGAATTCAGGAAAATTTTGGTTCAAATGACACCGGGAATTATGATGTGTCAGACGAAAGACTTAAGGAAATGAATAAGAAATTACCCTCATGGAGCTTAGAGCCTCCCTTTAGCTTTCTAAAGTAGTATGGCGAGAGAGGTAACATATTCACAGTGGCTGGAATTTGTCAATAAAGCCCGGGAGGGAGGGCTTAAGTGTGAAGCACTGAATGAATTGAAAACATGCTGTCCGGGGAAAATGATGCCAGAATATGCCAGGCTTATGTTGAATGAACTGTCAAGACTGGAGACATGTTTGATTAAAAAGACAATTGACAAATTCCAGGATATTGTGAATACGGGTATTGAAGAATATGATTTGGAAATTATAAAAACAGGAATTAGAGAATTTAAAAAAAATGTGGCCGTTTGTTTTTTCTTTGCGGATATTCATGAATATCCCCTGCTGATCAGGGAGGAATTGGCTACTCGGTTAACTGAAAAATTTAAAGATTTTATTGCTGAATATATGAGTTTTGTAAGACGGACCAGCCAGTATGGAGGAAGTCTGTTTTTTGAGGAATTTGAGTATATATGTAAGAAAGCAAAACTGGATAAATTTATAGAGGGATATGTGAGCAATGGCTAATTATCTGCAGGTTAAAAAGGAGTTAATGAATTATATATATGCTCGAACACCGCTTGTGATTGTGAATACAACAGAGCGGGAGAGAGTTGAGCGAATGTTGTATGAAATTGCGGGAAATTCACAAATAAATTTCATGTATTATACGGATGCGAAACAGGTAAAATCGATAGGGACAAAATCTGATTATATTGATACGGACGATGATCCTCTTGGATTCTTTTTAAATCAGATTAAAAGACAGAGAAGCTTGAATATCGTGTTGGGAGATGTAAGGAGGATCTCCGACGACAATGCATATTCGAGAGAATTGATGAATATATTATATATGGCAAAGGAAAATAATGGTGTTGTCATATTGATTACATCTGACTATATATGGACAAGAATATCCGGCTTTGGAATGGTTATAAATCTGGATTTTCCGGATGATATTGAAAGAAATAATCAAATTCAAAAGTTTGTTAATATGTATTCCGGAAGGTTCACAATAGAATGGAAAGAAGAGGACATCGTACGTGTTGCAACGATACTGAGAGGATTTACTGAAATTCAGATAGATAATATTTTATCCTCAGAGATTATTGGAAATAATGGTTTGCGTAAGAATAGAATATCTGAATTGGCGAATCAGAAACAGAAGATATATCCGAAAGTTGGATCTGTGCAGCATATTAACTTAAATAAAAAGCATGTTGTTGATGGGATGGACATGCTGAAAGAATGGCTTGAATTGAAAAAGCAGATCTTTTTCATGCCGGAAGAAAAGCTGCAGGAATATGACTTAGAAGCACCTAAGGGTATTTTGCTGGTGGGAGTACCCGGATGTGGGAAATCGTTGACTGCAAAGCTTGTCGCGCAGGAGTGGGACTTGCCTCTTTTCAGGTTTGATATCGGTTCTGTTTTTGATAAGTGGGTCGGTGAGAGTGAAAAAAAGATGAGAGAGGCATTGCAGTTTATAGAAAATGTGTCGCCCTGCGTTTTATGGATTGACGAAATAGAAAAGGTTCTGGCTTCATCAGACGCGGGAAATGAGACCGGTAAAAGAGTGCTTGGAGAATTTTTATTTTGGATTCAGGAGGCCTCAAGTAAAGTATTTATGGTGGCAACTGCAAATGATGTCAGCGCACTGCCTTATGAACTGTATAGAAAGGGAAGATTTTCCGAGGTGTTTTATGCCGGTTTACCGTCAGAGTCAGAGAGACGCAATACCCTGAAGCATTACATACAGGCGTCATTAAAAACGGATATCTCAGAAAATATGTTGGACAGATTGGTGGAAAAAACAAATGGCTATTCCTATGCCGATATTGAAACGGCGGTTAAGGAGGTTGCGCAGACTATGTTATTGCAGGAGGTAAAAAGTGTTACTCCTGACAAGCTGTTGTCAGCAATAGCATCGATTATACCCATTTCCCAGATTAACCCGGAGCTGGTGGAGGGGATCGAAAAATGGGGAAAGGCGAGAGCAATCAATGTATCAAAATCGTAGGAGGTGTTTTCGGTGAGCAATTACCAGCTTAAGGCGGAAGTATCCAGACTTGAATCTCAATTACGCGAAATAGAGAGAGAAAACAGCAACCTGAGGTCGGAAATTAATTCTACAATCAGTAGTGTAAATCAGGCGGAGAGAAATCTTACCGATTATAATCAGTATATAAGAAATACACTTGATAATGCAACCAACGTTATCAATAATTCCATTAATCGCACAATAGACGCATATGAACTTCAGGGGCAAATTGATCAGCTGTATACACGTTATAAACGTGTCGAATTGGCAAATAAGAAAATCAGGGCTTTAAATAATAAAAAGTATTATGACTTCAATAATTACAGAACAGTCAGAAAAATTGTTCAGGGTATGATGGACAACCTTGATTTAAATATGGTAAGCGAGGCAGTGATTTATAAGTCTATTGAAAGACAACATTTATTGACACCGGATTACTGGCTTACGTGTGTCCTGATCAGCATTATGGCATGGACTTCCGATGACAGAATACTGGCCGAGAGAGCCCTGGAAAATGCCATTAAATTAGATCTTAAAAGCAGCAGCATATTTTATATGATATTTAATCTTAGAATGGACAGGAATCAGTCTGCGGTAAAGTGGTTTTTGGAGTATCAGAAATGTGAACTGAAAGGGAGCGATGAGAATACATTTCTGATGTTGTTTTCTTTGATAAGCAAAACATTATCTGACAACGTAGATGAGGAAACATCAAGGTTAATTTCAGACTATATTCATCGGCTTATTGTTGAATGTGCAGAAAGAGAGGGATATCGAGAAGAGGATATCATTCATCTGATCACAGACCATATGCGGGGATTAGCGGGGGCCCGGTCATATGACCTGCCCCTAATGGCCAAATACTGCAAAGATTATGGAAATATATCAAAAATGCTGAATCTGGCAAGTAACAATTATAACATTCTGGAATTTATTTTGCGAATAGTTAACGTTCCTGTTGCCGAGAGAAACACCTATTTAAAAGAGTATTTAAATGAATTACTTGCAAAGCCGAATGATGTTGAAATTGAGACATATAATGAAATCGAGTATAATGAGCTCCTGATTCAAATGAGTGGTGACGCCGATGGCGCCAAGGCCAGATTTGATGAAGAGATGAAGCACAAAGAATCCAATTTTAATATCATTTCTACCATAATCCAATGGCTTTACGACTTTAGCAATGAAGATGTAAATGGCCAAATGCGGTTAAATATGTTTACTCTGGTGAAAGCATTGCAGGAAAAGGCGGCAGAGTCGTATTTTAATAGTTACCGGGGCATGTATAGTACGATACATCCGGTAGGAATTCTCGATTATACCACAGATTGTGATTTTGAGAACGAGGTTGGAGAGAATAATAAAATACAGGACTATTATGATCAGCAACAGAGTCAGGAGTTATCCAAAGTGAAGAATGGGGCTGCCTATGGCGTATTTGCTGCCGGATTAGTTTGCGGCGTTGCAGCATTTTTTGTTCATCTACTGTTGTTAAGCGGCTTTGGGGTGGGCGCGGCGATCGCGACAGGCATTCTCATATCAAACCGGTACAAACGAAAGAACATTGTTCTGCGCTTTCAAAAGCAGAAGAGCAGTGCCATGGAAATATTGCATAATATGTTTATCGAGTATGGCAAAATGAAAGAACTGTATAAAGGATTTGATGATGTATCAGGCCGCATTATTGAGGAATTGGCTAAGTTGTAATGGAGATCACAAAGGGCACGGTAAATGATCCGTGCCTTTTATAATGCCATGAGCGAATGGTTCGTGGTAAAAGTGACAAAAAACATGTCGAATCTGACAACAGATGCGTGGAGGCATGTTTTTTTGGTATACTCCTGATTAAGAAAGAATAGGACAGGGAGACTGTGGGAGAGGAGAGAACGATGAGAGCATTGAAAAACTGCCTGTTTTCCATGAAAATGATTTTCCGCTATGCCCCTATAAGAGCGGCGGTAAGCGTATTCTGTATTTTTGTGCCAGCCGCCTTTTCGGGACTTCAGGTACTGCTGCTCCGGGAGATTGTGGACAGCGCGCTGGCATATATGCAGGGGAGAATGTCTGCCGTGGGCGATTTTGCGGGCATAGGGTCGGCAGAGAGCGTGGGCGGCATGGCGCTGCAGGGGATGGTCCTGTATGGCGTCCTGCTTGTGGTCCTGCTGGCTCTGGGAAGCTCCCTGCAGAGAATCGGGATGTATCAGATGGATTATATCAACATGATCCTGATGGAAAAAATGGCGCCGGATATCGCGCAGCAGCTGATGCAGCTGGAATATGCTTCCTTTGAGGAGCAGGGAACCCAGGAACTTTTTCAGAAAATGTCCGGCTCACCGGAAAATCATGTTTTTAACTGCGCGTTCAACGCCATGTTTGCCCTCCAGAGAACTATAACCGTGATTTTCTCCATGTCGGTGATCTTTGTCATTTCCCCGTGGATCGGCCTGGGTATTGTCCTGATCGGCATTCCCATGCTGGGTCTGGGGTACTATGAGGCGGGGCGCAGTGTGGCCGCAACGGAGGAGGCGGTGGATGCCAGGCGGAGAATGAGCGATCTGAAAGAACTGCTCGCCGACAAGCACGCCATGTATGAGATGAAACTGTTCGGCGCGGAAAAGCTGTTTGCGGACAAGTGGAATGATTACAGCGGCAGGTATGGGGAAATTGCCGCACGTCAAAACAGAAAAGGGATGCAGGTAAATGTGGCGAGCAGACTTCTGAATGCCGTATACCTGATTTTCGTGGTCTGCATGGCGGCAGTGGAATTTTTGGAGGGCGACCTGACGCTGGGCGCGTTTACTGCCGCGCTGAATGCGGTGGCAGGCATCGGCAATCAGCTGAACGACTGTATCCGGCAGGTGGTATGGATGCTTATAAATGCCATGGAAATGGATTATTATATGCAGTTTTTAAAGTTGAAAACCCGGGAGGATGTGGGGGAGACGGATGCGCTGGCCTATTACGACATTGCTTTTGAAAATGTAAGTTTCCGGTATCCGGGGACGGAGAGGGAGGTTTTGAGGAACGTTACCTTTTATATCAGGGAGGGAGAGCGAATTGCTTTCGTGGGGGAAAACGGAGCGGGTAAATCCACGATCATCAAGCTGCTCTGCGGACTGTATGAGCCCTCCACCGGAACCGTGACAGTGGGGGGAATCCCGGTGCGGGATCTGACGCCCGGGCTGCGTCTGCGGGTATTGTCCGTGGTCTTTCAGGATTTCCAGTCTTATCAGCTTACGCTGCGGGAAAATGTGGCGATGGGCAATCTGCAGTCTCTTGGAGACGACCAGAAACTTTTGCAGGCGCTGCGCATGGCGGGCGCGGAGGAACTGGCGGATCAGGGACTGGACCGGAACCTGGGCAAGCTGACGGAGGACGGGCAGGATCTGTCGGGAGGACAGTGGCAGCGGGTGGCCATGGCCAGGGCGTTTGTATCGGACGCAAAATATGTGATACTGGATGAACCTACGGCGTCGCTGGATCCCCTGGCGGAAAGCCGCATGTATGAAAATTTTGCCGATATTTTCCGGGAGAGGGGAACGATTATGATCTCTCACAGACTGGCCAGTGCGAGGATGGCGGACAGAATCCTTGTCCTGGACGGAGGCAGGATCGTGCAGGAGGGCAGTCATGAGCGGCTGATGCAAAAAGAGGGGCTGTACAGAACCATGTTTCTGGCCCAGAGTTCCCTCTACCATCAGGAACAGATGCAGGCGTTGGAGGGGGGGAGCGTAACATGAAAAAGACAATTCGCTATATTGGGTATATCCTGCGGGACTGCCGAAGAGCTTTCCCGGTGTTTTTTGCAATGAATCTGGGAGTGGACGCGGTAAGGGCGGCCACTGCGGTAATGCAGCCTCTGCTGCTGGCACGCATTCTGGAACTGGCCGGAGGCGCGCCAGCAGCAGAGGAGGGCAGGCTGGCGGGGGCCATTGCGCTTTACGGGCTCTGTCTGGTCTGCGGACCGGTGGCCGACGCCATGTTTCGGTCCGGCTCCAAGAATGCGAGAGTCAGGGCGGAGAAATATTTCGGAAATCAGATGACCGCTTTTTCCGCAAAGATCCGGCTGGAGGCGTTGGAGAATCCGGAGACGCTGGATAAATTCGGCAGGGCAAACGCCAGCATGACCAACCAGATCGAATTTTTTGAACAGATGCTCTTTTTGTCAAGAAGCGCGGTTACATGCATCGGGCTGATGGCGGTGGTGGGCAGATATTCTCCGGTTCTGGTCTTCACCGGACTGTTTGCTCTCTGCCCGGGGTTGCTTTCAAAAATCTATTTTGAAAAGAGGCTGACGGCTTTCCGCCGCAGCCAGAGTTCCGTTCTGCGACGCAGCGCATATCTGAGGGGGCTTTTCTCACGAAAAGAATCCGTCAGAGAAATGCGCGTCATGGGATTCGGGGAATATCTGACGGACAAATGGAAAGAAACCAATGCGGAAAGAGCGCGTGACTACCGGAAGATGAATCTGGATATCAGTAAAAAACAAGTTTGGGGGATTATCGTCCTGAATCTCTGTTACGCGTTTAATATCGGGTTATCCTTTTATCTGATGGCGGCGGGAAGGATTTCCATGGGGGCTTTTGCAGCCTGTCTGTCGGCTTTTACGGCCTATGATGGGGCATTGGGGAATCTGATTGCCATAATGTTTGGAATTGTCCATACCTATCATATCGCGGAGGATTATTACGACTATTTTACCATTCCCACGGAGGAGGACGGCACGGAGCAGTATCGGCCTTTTCAGAACCGCATATCTGTCAGAAATGTGCGCTTCCGCTACAGCGGCAGCAGCGAGGAGGCCCTGAGGGGACTTGACTGTGAGATCAAGAAAGGGGAACATGTGGTGATTGTGGGGGAAAACGGGTCGGGCAAGACGACTTTCTCCAAGCTGCTTACCGGGGTGTATCTTCCCGCTGAGGGGGAGGTTCTGTATGACGGGCAGAGAACGGACCGTTTGTGCAGAAAGAGCCTGTACAGGCATATATCGGCGGTGCAGCAGAAGTTTGTGCGCTACAGGTTTTCGCTGCGGGAAAATATCGGTATCAGCGATGTTGCGCGTATGGGGGATACGGCTGCCATGGAGCAGCTGCTGCGGCGTGTGGCGGGAGAAGATTTTCTGAAGCGTGTGGGCGGACTGGATGTGCAGCTTGGCAGGGAATTTAACGGACTGGAGCTGTCCGGCGGGGAGTGGCAGAAGGTGGCCATTGCCAGGGGGCTGTGGAAAGACAGCGATATTGTTGTATTGGATGAGCCTACGAGCGCTCTGGACCCGCTGGTGGAATATGATATTCTGTCGAAATTTGCGGAGATGATCCGGGGGAAGACCTCCGTCATTATCTCGCACCGGGTAGGGATCTGCCGCGCCGCCGACAGGATCATTGTCATGAAAGAAGGACGTGTGGCGGAGTGCGGAAAACATCAGGAACTGCTGCAAACCGGCGGAGAGTATGCCCGCATCTGGCGGGAGCAGGCAAAGTGGTATGAATGACAGATTGTATTTTACTGAAATACATATTATAATGGCAGAAAAGAAAGGTGAAAGTTATGAAGCATAAAAGAATATCATTATTTCTTTCCGTCATTATTCTTGCCATTGGGCTGATTGCCGCAGGCTGTTCCGGAGAGGAACCGCCCGTTTCCACCGGACAGCTGCCGGAGAATG
>JAAVAG010000059.1 GCA_014804185.1 Lachnospiraceae bacterium | reverse complement strand
TTATACTGAGGAAAAGAAATCATTCTTTATAAAATCTTTTCGGAGGTGCAGACATGATAAAGGTACTTGCTGTTGGCAATAGTTTTTCGCAGGATGCAACTCATTACTTACATCAGATTGCTGCGGCTGACAATGTGGAAATGAAAGTCGTAAATTTATATATTGGAGGCTGCAGCCTGGAGCAGCACTGGAACAATATCCGGAGTGAAGCGGAAGAATATCTTTATGAGGAGAACGGCCGCTCCACAGAGGAATACATTTCTATTCCCAAAGCGTTGGAAATGGACAAGTGGGATTATATTGTGACACAGCAGGTGAGCCATGACAGCGGGGTTATAGAAACCTATTATCCATACATAGAAGATATTGCGGATTACATCAAATCAAAAGCACCGCAGGCAGAGATTTTGCTGCAGGAGACATGGGCGTATGAAACGGACAGTCTGCATTCCGAATTCAGTAAGTATAATCAGGATCAGCAGGAAATGTATAAGAAAGTGTCGGCGGCATACAGAAGTGTGGCAAAAAAGATGGGCGTCCGGGTAATACCATGCGGGGATGTGGTTCAGGCACTCAGGAAAAAGGAACCTTTCCTATATGGACAGGGAGGTATGCCCATCTGCCGTGACGGTTTTCATATGAATGTAATTTATGGCAGGTACTTATTGGCTGCGACATGGTATAAAACGTTGACCGGAAACCGTGTGGGAGAGAATGCTTATATTCCCCGTACGGAATTAGTCCCAAACGCCGTATGCAATGAACAGATTCTGCGCGTGGTCAAAGAGACGGTGGATAATTATTGATATTGATTAGAAATTTACAGGGGTGGACATTGTCTGCCCTTTTTGACTCAAGAGAAACATGAATTGACTTTCACGCCGTATATGCGTATAATAATAAGCATAAAAGTCAATAGAGAGAAGAGGATTTTAATGGGAGCAACTGAATCGATTATTAGGATGGCGAAAGAGAATAATGGTACAGTTACTACTGCAATGGTGGTTGCAGCAGGTTTCTCTCGTGGGAATATCAAATATCTTGTTGATAAAGGCGTGATCGAGAAATCTGCCAGAGGTGTTTATATTTTGCCGGAGGTCTGGGATGATGAGATTTTTAATTTGCAGAATCGATTTAAAAGAGGGGTTTACTCTCATGAAACGGCATTGTTTCTATGGGATTTAACAGATAGAACACCGCAGAGATATTGTATGACTTTTCCAGCAAATTATAATTTGAAAAATCCCAAGGAAGAAAATATTCGATGTGTGCAGTGTAAGAAAGCGTTATATGATTTGGGAATAGCAGAAGTGACTACGCCGGGGGGGAATACGGTAAACGCTTATAGTGTAGAGCGTACACTTTGTGACATTTTAAGAACTCATAGCCGTGTAGATATTCAGATTGTGACGGAAGCGTTTAAACATTATGCAGCAAGATCTAATAAAAATGTTCCTGTATTGTCAGAGTATGCAACAATATTAAAGGTTGAGGCAAGGCTTAGATCATATTTGGAGGTGTTGTTATGAAGAATGCAATGCAGTTAAAGGCAATTGTTAAAAATATTGCAAAAGAAAAACACATATCAGCACAACTTGTAATGCAGAAACAATGGGATAATTACCAAAAAGATTTTGAATATGCAACAGATATAACGTTTGGGGATGCGTGTGATGCGGTTATGCAGTGGATGGATTTGGTTATTTAAGCAGTAATGATTTTTCTATAAACCGTGAATTGGCATGAAAATAGCAGCTTTTAAGCCGGCAGTATGAAAACTCTATCAACTACAACTCTATCCTCTGCGGGAAAGCTTCCTTTTTCATAATCCCCCACATTTTGTCAATATAGGCGAGCGTGTAGAAATTTTCATAGTAATGGTAGTAAAAAGCGCCTTTCAGAGTCATGCTGTACACACCGTTTTCCCAGGTAATAAAGCCCAGCAGTTCTGCGATTTTCAGTTCCATGCCGTACATACTTTTTAGCGGGACGCCAAAGAAATTTTCAAAATCTTCGGGGTTTACTTGGGTGCTGTATGCAGTCCAGAACAAATAATAGACCATTCGCTGGCGCAGGGAAAAGCGGGTTGTCAGGGAAGTCGGAAGTTTCTTTTCCTCAATTCTTTTACAATATTCCTCCACGGAAAATGTATTGATCTTAAACTGATCTTTCAGAAGGGTGGTCGCCGAACAACCAAACCCCAGAAAATGTTCCCTGGTCATGGAAGAATATTTCGCTTCTCTTTCGCTTGAGAAAGTCCAAATGGAGCTGCGGGTATATCCCTTTTCCGTACAGTAAAGTGTAATAGCGTCCAAAAGGGCTTTTTTTTCTTTTTTGGGCATTGCTGATACCGTACTTGAAGTAAAGGTGAAATCTATGAATGGATATATGGCCACATGATTTGCACCAATCTGGAATGCGGTATCGATATCCTCTTTCAAATCATCAAATGTCTGGTCAGGCAGAGCAAAAATAAAATCCATGGAAATTGTTTCAAACGAAGCTTCGGATAATGTTTCTTTCAATGTGGAAATATTAACGCTGTTTCTGCCAAGAATACGCTGGAATTTTTTCTGGAATGACTGAATACCAATACTGATTTTTGTTACTCCGGCATTTCGCAGGACCTGCAGAACAGACGGCACTGCATCATCGGGATGCAGTTCTGCTCCTATGCCCTCGGTGATGATAAAATATTCTTGAATGGTATCTATAATTTCTTTGAAGCGGTCAGCGGCAAGCGCCGGTGTACCGCCGCCGAAGTACAGACTTGTAGTTACTTTTCTGCCGTTGTGCTGGCTGCCGACAAGACGGATTTCCCGCAGCAGAGCATCTATATACCGGTCACATAATTCTTTGGAATATCTGATTTTACAATACGGACAGAAATTGCAGATACTTCTGCAAAATGGAATGTGCACATACAGTCCCAGATGCTCACAATCCGAAAAAGGCAGATGCTGGTCATATTCGTTTTTGAAGATAAATGGTTTGGCAGAACGGGTAAGCCACATTCTTGTCAGGGTTGTCAATATACTCATGTTGCTCCTAAAGATATTTCAGATAGGTTCTCAGCATATCGAGAATAATTTTGGGGTTTCCACGGAATAAAAGGGTGTATTCGGCAACAAAAAAGTAGCCGCACTCATCGCAAAGTCCCGGTATTTCAATACAGCGTCCGCAGGTGGAAATTTTTCCGTTTTCTATGACCAGACACTGATGACATGGTGTGGGAAAGCTGTTCTTAATCAGGTAGGGAAAAGCGCTTCGCAGATTGAACACGGGAGCTCCCTCTTTCATCATTTCTGCAATGACTTTGCAGCAGTCGGCCTTTTCTTTTTGAGAAAGCGCCAGTTCTTTTGTGTCCGGATATGGTGTATGAAAATTAAAGGAGACTGCCCGCACATTTTTGGTGTCACGTGCAGTAATGCAGACATCCCGGACGGCATCCTTATTGATCTGATTGATCGCCATGTAGAAACAGATATTGTCGGAAGTCGCATTTTTAATATTTTCCATAATGGTGTCGTAGGTATCGCCGCGGATCCTGTTATGACGTTCCCTGTCGCCGTCAAGACTGAGCAAAATCAAATCTGCTTCCGGCAAATCTATGGGAAATGTGCCGTTGGTAACTACATTGACGATCAGGAATCCCATTTCTTTTGCGGCCAAAACAAGATCCCTCAATGTGCGTTTTCCATCCCTCCACAGAAACGTCTCTCCTCCGCAGAAAAACAAAATGCGTACCCCCATATGATAAAGCTGCCGCATTTCACTTTGAATCTGCTTATAAGGATGGACAATTGCCGTAATGTTATTGACGGAACAATGTCTGCATTTTAAATTGCATTTGTCCGTGACAATCACTGTGCCGAGAATGGGATCTCTTTTCCGAAACAGAATTGTTTTGACACCAAAACCCGCAAAATACAAAAATGAGGAAATTTTCATGGCATCTTTCGCTTTCTTTGCAGTGCAATTTTCCATAGAGACTATATGGGTATTATAGCTGGAAAAGCCGCGGTTGAAAATAGTTTTTTCGTTCAGTCCCCAATGAATGAAATAGCAAACAAAAGTTCTCGAACATATATTCTAAAATGGTATTGCATATACGGGAAAAGTGTGGTAAAGTAATAAGACACAGAACGTTTGTTTTGATTTGGGGCCCGGGAGGCAGGTGATGACATGGAGTATCTGACGATGGATGATATGACGATCATGGACAAGCTGGGGATACTGAGCGATGCGGCAAAGTATGATGTGGCATGCACTTCCAGCGGAGTGGAGCGCCGGGGAAACGGCAGAGATATGGGGAACTGTCTGTCTGCGGGAATCTGCCACAGCTTCAGTGCAGACGGTAGATGTATTTCACTTTTAAAAATTCTGTTTACCAATGAGTGCATATTTGACTGCAAATACTGCGTCAACAGAAGATCTAACGATGTCCCCAGGGCCACGTTTACGCCCGAGGAGGTGTGTGAACTGACCATGCAGTTTTACCGCCGCAATTATATAGAAGGGCTTTTTTTAAGTTCAGGCATTATACGAAGCCCTGACTTTACCATGGAACTGATTTACAGGACGCTTTTTCTGCTGCGCAGGAAGCACAGGTTCAACGGATATGTCCATGTCAAGGCCATACCGGGGGCGGATGCCCGGCTCATACAGATGACGGGCTTTCTGGCGGACAGGATGAGCGTGAATCTGGAACTGCCTACGGCGGAGGGGCTGCGGGCATTGGCGCCGAACAAGCACCGGAAGAATATTCTGACTCCCATGCGGCAGATCCAGAACGGTATTGCCGAAAACAGGGATGAGATTGTGCTGTATCGGAATGCGCCCAGATTTGTGGGAGCCGGACAGTCCACACAGATGATTATCGGAGCCACACCCGAGAGCGATTATCAGATTATGAGCGTGGCGGAAAGTCTGTATCAGAAGTTTGAACTGAAGCGTGTATTTTACTCCGCCTTTGTAAACGTGAATGAGGAAAGCACACTGCCCGCGCTGCCCGGCGGTCCGCCTCTGCTGCGGGAGCATCGGCTTTATCAGGCGGACTGGCTTCTGCGGTTTTACGGATTTCAGGCAGGGGAACTGCTGGATGAAAAGCGCCCGTATTTCAATGTGATGCTGGATCCCAAGGCGGACTGGGCAGTGCGGCATCTGGAGCAGTTTCCGGTGGAGATAAACCGCGCGTCATACGAGATGATTCTGCGGGTGCCGGGAATCGGCGTGAAAAGCGCCCAGCGCATCGTCAAGGCGAGACGGATGGGCAGCCTTGATTTTCAGGCGCTGCGAAAAATAGGTGTGGTGCTGAAAAGAGCGCTGTATTTCATTACCTGCAACGGACAGATGATGTACCGGACCAGAATGCAGGAAGACTATATTGTCCGCAATCTTACGGAGGAGTCCGGAAGGGAAAAATTATCCTTTGGGCAGGACGGAATGACGTACAGGCAAATGTCACTGTTTGACGATTTTCATTTTGACAGCGAGCCGACCGTGGTAGATCGGAACCAGGCGGTATTTGGTCAGTTGTGAGCAGGAATGGAGACGATTATGGAAGAAAAAATATTGATCTGCGAGGACAGTCTTGAGGGCGTTTTTACAGCCATCTATGAAGTGTACAGGCGGCATCTGCCGCGGGAAACGGTAAGAATACAGACAGGAGAAGATGAAAATTACCGGCTTTTTGCGGAATATATCAGGATCGAGACGGACACTGCCAGGGCGGTAAAGGTGATGCGGACGCTGCGGGAGCGCTTCGGGGAGGATACCTATAAGGATCTGTGCATGGCGCTGACCACGGCGGATGCCGACAAGGCGCAGGCGGTATACCGGACAGCCGCCTGGGGACTGGATGAGTGCGACACCGCAAAGCAGGGACATGTGATGGATCATCTGGCGGATCCGTATGTGCACAAGGTAATGCAGCTCAGCAGGAGAGCGTGCAATGAACTGAATCATCTCAAAGAATTTCTGCGGTTTCAGGAACTGCGCACGGGAATTCTGTATGCGAAGATCGGACCGCGCGACAATATCCTGCCTATGCTGACGCCGCATTTTGCCGACAGGCTTCCGGCGGAGGATTTTATCATTTATGACGATAAGCGCGACGTGGCGGCAGTGCATCCCGCTATGGGAGAATGGTATCTGGCGTCGGGAGTGCAGGAGGACATGGAAAAACTTGAGGGAGGATTCTCGGAGAAAGAGGAGGAGTATCAGGAACTGTTCCGATATTTTTGTCATAAAATAAGTATTAAAGAGAGGGAAAATCTGGAATTGCAGAGAAATATGCTTCCCATTCGTTTTCGGAAATATATGACAGAGTTTATACCTGAATAGACAGATTTTGTGCAATTTGGCAGATATCTAAAATTTTTACCAAAAAACATGAAATCCCATCTCAGAATTTGTAAAAATCGCGATTTACAATCAAATCAAATTGAGTATAATATACATCAAATATAAGCAAACAGCGTATTCAAGATGAAAGGAAGGTAGGTTGTGATGGAACGTAGGATCAAATTGAAACCGGACGAAGTGCAGCATTTTGTTACAGTCACTTCAAAATGTGATTTTGAGATTGACATCGCTTACAACAGGTATATCGTAGATGCCAAGTCCTTTCTTGGTGTATACGGATTGGATTTTTCCAAGATTCTGTCGGTGAGATACGACGGGTATAACACTGAATTGGAAGAATTACTTCAAAGTCATGCGATAGCCTGCTGATTGGCGGCAAGTGAAAGTTCGGTTATAATTGACTCCCTGGCATGGATAGGATACTATCATGTCAGGGAGTTTTTTGGTATAAGGCGGGTCTGGACCACTGGGAGCGCGGACTGCGGAAAGGACAAGGTTATTGGGATGAAACTGCCGGACGGAAAACAGAATAAAACGGAAATGCGGATATCGGTGAGAAATCTGGTGGAATTTATCCTGCGGTCAGGCGATATTGATAACCGGAGAATCGGCGGAGCGGAAAATGCCATGCAGGAGGGAAGCCGCATACACCGCATGATACAGCGGCGGATGGGTTCCGGCTATGAGACGGAAGTTTTTCTGCGTTACGTTTACACTGCGGAAAAATACATACTGGTCATCGAGGGCAGGGCGGACGGGGTCATCACAGAACAAAACGAGAAGATCCGGATGCTGCCGGGAGCGGAGTCCGGGAGCCTGGAAGTGGCGGACGAGGATATCTGTGTCACAATCGATGAGATCAAGGGAACGTACAGAGCCCTGGAGAGAATCAAAGCGCCTGCACCGGTGCATTTGGCTCAGGCGAAGATGTACGCGTTTATTTATGGAACCCAGCATGCCCTCCATTTTGTGCGGGTGAGAATGACATACTGCAGCATAGAGACAGAGGAAATCAAATATTTTCACGAAGAATACGCAATGACGGAATTGACCGAATGGTTCAATGAGGTGATGGGAGAGTATCAGAAGTGGGCGGAGCACGAGCGTGTGTGGCATGAGCAGCGGCAAAACTCGATTATGCGGATGGAATTTCCGTTCCCGTACCGGGAGGGACAGAGAGAGCTGGTCAAATACGTGTATCAGACTATTTATCATAGGAAGAAACTCTTCATTGAGGCGCCCACCGGCGTGGGGAAAACGATCTCTACGCTGTTTCCCGCCATTAAGGCCATGGGGCAGGGACTGGGGGACAAGGTGTTTTATCTCACGGCGAAGACGATCACACGCACGGTAGCGGAGAATACATTTGAGATCCTTCGGGCCGGCGGCCTCCGGTTTAAGAGTGTGGTTCTGACGGCAAAGGAAAAAATCTGTTTTATGGGGGAGGCGAAATGCAGCCCGGAATACTGCCCCTATGCCAGGGGGCATTATGACAGAGTCAATGAAGCGATCTATGAACTTCTCACAAACAGTCACAGCTTTACCCGGGAAAAGATAGAGGAGTATGCCAGAAAGTATCAGATATGTCCGTTTGAACTCTGTCTGGATATGAGTCTGTTTGCTGACGGCATTATCTGTGATTATAATTATGTCTTTGACCCCCATGCCCGGCTGAAACGGTTCTTCGGGGAGGAGGGCAGGGAAAACTACATTTTCCTTGTGGACGAGGCGCACAATCTGCTGGACCGCGGCAGAGAAATGTACAGCGCGCTGCTGTGCAAGGAAGAATTTTTAAAACTGAAAAATGAAATCGGCGTAGCGGGGAAAGGGGGCGCAGCCGGTCAGAGGCATGATCAGATATTCAAAATTGAGAAATTGCTCGAAAAATGCAACAAGGAACTTCTGCGTCTGAAGAGAACCTGTGAGGGCATGGAAATCGTGGAGGATATAGAACCGCTGGTGCAGATATTGAGTCAGCTTTCAGGAAGCATGGACGAGTATCTGGAAGAAAAAAGCGAGATCTATGACACGAGTGTCACAGATGAGATTCTCTTATTTTACTTCGAAATATCGCACTTTTTGGAGATTTATGATGAACTGGATGACAACTATGTCATGTATACGGAACTGGAATCTGATGGCAGTTTTATTGTGAAGCTTCTCTGTGTGAACCCGTCGGAGAAACTGCGCGGCTGTATGGATAAGGGGAGAAGCACGATTTTATTTTCCGCCACGCTGCTTCCTGTTCAATATTACAAAAAGCTGCTTGGGGGAGGGGAGGAGGATTATGAGGTCTATGCCAGATCTGTCTTTGATCCCGAAAGGCGGGCATTGTTTATCGGCAGTGACGTGACGAGCAAATATGCCAGACGTTCTCCGGAGGAATACTACAATATTGCCTGTTATATCGAGGAGATCGTCAAAAACCGCCATGGCAACTATATGGTATTCTTTCCCTCCCACGCTTTTCTGGAGGAGGTCTATGCCTGTTATGCGCAGCATTTTGCCGATGAGAGAAAAGTGTGTATCGTGCAGGGGGAACGCATGGACGAGGCGGAACGGGAGGCTTTTCTTGCCCGGTTTGAGGGAAATACAGAGTGTGATCTGGGAAAAGAGATTCAGATGGAGATCGAGACGGAGGAAGATCAGATCCTGATCGGGTTCTGCGTTTTGGGAGGGATCTTCAGTGAGGGAATCGATCTGAAGCGGGACAGCCTGATCGGCGTTATCGTGGTGGGAACGGGGCTGCCCCAGGTATGCCATGAGCGGGAGATCTACAGAAAGTACTTTGATGAGCGGGGAGAAAACGGATTTGATTACGCGTACTGTTATCCCGGTATGAATAAAGTGCTCCAGGCGGCGGGCAGAGTGATTCGGACTGCGGAGGATGTGGGGATCATTGTCCTCTTGGACGAGCGTTTCCGGCAGTATACTTACAGGAGGATGTTTCCCAGAGAATGGGAATCCTGTGAGATTGTGACCAGAAACAGCATAGCCCGGAAGATAGAACGTTTCTGGGATTCATGGCTGTAGCAGCCAGGCGATCTCCTCCTTATAGGGCGCCGCGGTTTTGGACGGATCGTCCGGCAGAGGGCGGTAGGGAGTCTCCAGTATCTTGGGGACTTTGACCAGAGCGGGATGATGGACGATGCGGTGCAGCGCTTCATAACCGATATATCCTTCCCCGATGTTGGCATGCCGGTCTTTTCCGGCGCCCCGGGGATTTTTGCTGTCGTTGATATGGATGGCAGCGATCTGGGAGAGGCCCAGGAGGCGGTCGAACGTTTCCAGTACGCTGTCAAAATCCTCGGATACGGGATAACCGGCATCATGCATATGACAGGTATCCATGCAGACGCGGAGCAGATTGCTTTGACCAACCTGGTCATAGATCTCTGCCAGATCTTCGAAGGTGGATCCGATCTCAGAACCCTTTCCGGCCATGGTTTCCAGTGCGATCATACATTCGCTTCCGGCTTCCAGCACCGTGTTGATGCACTCCGCGATTTTCCGGATGCCTTTTTCTTTGCCCGCCCCTACGTGGGAGCCGGGGTGCAGCACCAGAATGCGGCTGCCCATGGAGCTGCTCCTGTCCAGTTCCAGACGCAGGAAATTCACCGCCAGTTCAAAGGTAGCCGGATTGACGCTGTTTGCCGGGTTGATAATATAGGGCGCATGTACAATAAACTCTTCGATTCCGTTTTGTTCCATCAGTGCATGACCGGCTTCAATATGCAGCTGAGCCAGTTCTTTGCGGCGGGTGTTCTGCGGCGCGCCGGTGTATATCATAAAAGTGTTTGCCCCGTAGGAAAGCGCTTCCCTGACGGAGCCTGCAAACATGTCTTTTCCGTTCATGCCCACATGGGAACCGAGTTTGATCTTTTGCTGTTCCAAGTCCGTACCTCCTTATGTTCAGGCTTATTGTACCACATCGAAGCGGCGCTTGCCAGAAGCTGTTTGAGGGACATGGAACCAATGCGGCACATCCGATGCCCTGTGGATGTCAGCCGACAGTGGAGGCGTCATATATCTGACAGTGTTGAAACAAAAAGTGATACACGTGTCATATGTGGATAACTATGTGGAAATTGGGGATTTCTTTTTCCACTTGTCCACAAAAAATCGACACGCTCTTCATTTTTGTGGCAAAAAGCCTCTCGAAAGGACAAAAAAATACCAAATCGGTCAATGACAGGCGGTTCCGGGGAGAAATCCACCGAAACCAGACAGGGAGGTGGACAGGGCGCGGAAAATCCACTATAATGAAAGAACATCGTCTGGGCGATGCAGATTATCAGGAATGCTGAAAGAGGAGGACAACGGAATATGTGGGCATATGAAAGCGTGTTTTACCAGATTTATCCACTGGGATTCTGCGGCGCGCCGTTTGAAAACGACGGGGTGGAGGTGAGCCGGATCCGCAAGGTGCTGGACTGGATACCGCATATGAAGAGGATGGGGGTGGACGCCATATATTTTTCACCGGTCTTTGAATCGGACACACACGGTTATAATACCAGGGACTACAGGAAGATCGACTGCAGACTGGGCAGCAATGCGGATTTTAAGGATGTCTGCCGGGCGCTTCATGAGAATGGAATCAAAGTGGTGCTGGACGGCGTGTTCAACCACGTGGGGAGAGGATTCGGCCCCTTTCAGGATGT
>JAAVAG010000058.1 GCA_014804185.1 Lachnospiraceae bacterium | reverse complement strand
GTGCATGCGCAGAGCCTTTGTCAGACAGAGGATTGTGAGATCGTCGGGTTTGCGGATATTGTGCCGGAGAGGGCGCGGGACTTTGCAGACCGTTTCGGGGGACGTGCTTATGACTGCCTGGAGGAGATGCTTGTCCGTGAGAAACCGGACGTTCTTCACATCTGTACGCCCCACTATCTGCATGTACCAATGGCGGTGCATGCGCTGAAGCGAGGGATCCATGTGTTTATGGAAAAGCCGCCGGCGATTTCCCGGGAGCAGTACCGGGAACTGAAAGCAGCGGTGGAGCGGTCGGATAAAAAGCTGGGCTTCTGCTTTCAGAACCGGTACAATGACAGTGTCCGGATCGCAAAACAGGTGCTGGAGAGCGGAGAGTGCGGTGCGGTTCGGGGAGCCAGGGGACTGGTGACCTGGAGCAGAAGCGCGGAATATTATACGCAGAGCGGCTGGCGGGGCAGGCTTTCCACGGAGGGCGGCGGTGTGCTGATCAATCAGGCCGTCCACACGCTGGATCTGCTGTGCTGCTTTCTTGGCAGGCCGGTGTGGGTGGATGCGTGCATGGCCAACCACCATCTGAAAGGAATAATAGAAGTGGAAGATACCATGGAGGCATACATTCAATATGAAAACGCGGCGGCCAGTTTCTATGCGACCACGGCGTACTGTGACGATGCGCCTCCCATCATTGAGATCGCGTGTGAACGGGCAACAATCCGTATCGAGGAACCCCATGTGACTTTCTTTTATCGGGACGGGCGCGTGGAGAGGCCGGAGACGGCTGCCGCAAGACCGCTGGGAAAAAGTTACTGGGGAAGCGGACATGCGGGATGCATTGCGGATTTTTATGACTGCCTGCGCACGGGTAAAAGCTTTGGTATGGAACTGGACGGAGTGGAGGACAGCCTGCGGCTGATGCTGGCGGTCTATGAGTCGGCCAGAGGAGGCCGGGCGGTATCTTTGGAGGAAAGGAAGTGGGGATGATGGAGGAACGAAACATCCTGAAAAAGTGCAGCATCAGCTGTTTTGCGGACGAGATTGCGCCGGATCTGGAGACGCAGCTTGCCCTGCTGGAGGAACTGGGTATCGGCTGGGTGGAATTTCGCAGCGCGGACGGGAAAAATGTGGCGGATTACACAATAGAGGAAGCGGAGGTCCTGCGGCGGCGTCTGGACAGAAGCGGGATCAGGGTTTCCGCCCTGGGTTCACCCGTGGGAAAAATCGGGATCCTGGAGGATTTTGCACCGCATCTGGAGAAACTCAAAACCCTGACAGGATTGGCAAAGACGCTTGGAACTTCCTGTATCAGGGTATTCAGTTTTTATCTCCCGGACACAAAGGCATCCGGGGACGCCGCGAATATGCGGCCAGAGGATTACAGAGAAGAGGTGCTGCGCCGCACGCAGGCCATGGTGGATGTGGCAGCGGCGGAGGGCGTTGTGCTGCTTCATGAAAATGAAAAGGGCATTTACGGAGACACAGCGGAGCGTTGTCTGGATCTGATGCGGAATTTTTATGGCGAACACTATAAGTGTACCTTTGATTTTGCCAATTTTGTGCAGTGCGGGCAGGATACGCTGGACGCGTATGAAATGCTGAGGCCGTATATCTCCTATGTGCATGTGAAAGATGCGCGCAGAGACACCGGCACGGTCACTCCGGCGGGGGAGGGGGACGGACAGGTGGCGGATATTCTGCGGCGTCTGGACGGACAGGGATATGAGGGCGTGCTGAGCCTGGAGCCTCATCTGGCGGATTTTAGCGGCCTGAAAAATCTGGAGAGAGAGGCGCAAAGCAGAGGAAGAACGGATGGGGCCGAAGCGTTCAGGCTGGCGTATCGGGCGCTGACGGGACTTCTGCGGCAGCAGTCTGTCTGAACTTCTGCGGAAGAACCCGGATTTATGGTACGGCTTATCTGATGCGGAAAAGAGGAATGGGCAGCACTTGTTTCGAAAAGTGCTGCTTTTGCATTTTATAGGTGCAATCGGCGAAAAAATATATTATAATCAAATCAGGAAATAAAACAGGAGGCGGTGAGTCAGATATGTGCACGGCGGCAACTTATAAGACAAAGGATTTTTATTTTGGCAGAACGCTGGACTACGAATTTTCTTATGGGGAGGAGATCGTGGTGACACCGCGCAACTATCCGTTCCGCTTTCGCAGCATGGGCGTCTGTGAGAATCATTACGCGATGATCGGTATGGCGCATGTGGAGGAGGGCTATCCGCTGTACTATGAAGCTGTGAACGAAAAGGGGCTGGGGATGGCCGGGCTGAATTTTGTCGGGAATGCGGATTATAAGGAGCATCAGCCGGACAAGGACAATGTGGCGGTCTTTGAGTTTATCCCCTGGATTCTTGGCAGATGTGCATCGGTGCGTGAAGCGCGGGCAGTACTTGAGCGAATCAACCTGGATACGGATGTTTTTAATGACAGGCTGCCGGCGGCGCAGCTGCACTGGCTGATTGCCGACCGAGATGAGGCCATAACGGTGGAGTCCGTAAAGGACGGCATCCATGTCTATGACAACCCGGTGGGGGTGCTCACCAACAATCCGCCCTTTGACATACAGATGTTTCAGTTGAACAACTATATGCAGCTGTCTGCGGGGAAACCGGAGAATCGTTTCGCGAAGGGACTGTCCCTGCACACTTACAGCCGCGGGATGGGGGCGCTTGGACTGCCGGGGGATCTGTCCTCGGGATCACGTTTTGTGAGGGCGGCTTTTACCAGGATGAATTCCGTGTCCGGAGATTCGGAGGAAGAGAGCGTCGGCCAGTTCTTCCATATACTCGGCTCGGTGGATCAGCAGCGGGGATGCTGTGAGGTGGAAGCAGGTAAGTATGAGATTACCATCTACACATCATGCTGTAATGCGGACAAAGGTATTTATTATTACACCACCTATGGCAATCATCAGATTACCGCGGTGAATATGAACAACGAAAATCTGGACGGCTTTGTTCCGGTCAGATATCCGATGCTTCAGGAGGAGCAGATCAGAATGCAGAATTAGATGATACAGGGGGTATGGGTATGGCATTTAAAAAATCATTTTTGACCCGCATACGGAAAGTCAGTTCCGAGGAAAACGGATCGGACGAGAATGCGGAGAAGAGCGCAGAGGAAAGTTGGGAGAAGAGGCATGAGGCAGAGGAAGGAGAAAAACAGCCGGCATCCGAACCGGATTGGGAGGAGGATCCCGCTCTGCTGCAGCTGCCGCAGGAGCATGCTCTGAAACGGCTGTGGAATCTGCGGACAGAGCAGTCGGGATGGATGCCGCTTCCTGTTCTGCGGCTGAAAAATCCGTGCGAGGAGCACAGGATAACATATAAGGACGATGCTCTGAAGAAAGAACTGCTCCGGCTGCAGGTGAATGTCACGGCGTCAGCGAATAAACGGGCAGCCAAAGCGTTTCCCAAGCAGGAGGCTGAATCGCCCGATCTGGATGCGGAGGTGACGGTATTTGTGACCGCCGATAAGATGACGGCGTGGATGCTGATCTATCCTCCCACAGGGAATGGCCGTGAACTCGGTCAGGATATGTTGAGCGCTGCGCTGGAGGAGAACAAGATAAGCTACGGTTTGGAAAAAGAACTGCTGGATACTCTGCCGGAGAGGGAGGACCGCTACTTTCATTTGTTTCCGGCGGCGTGTGGAGAGCGGCCCATCAATGGGACGGACGGCAATGTCATAGATCAGTTTGCGCGCAGCGTGCAGGTCAAGGCGTCCATGGACGAATTCGGAAAGATTGACTATACATCCCTGAATCTGGTGCAGAATGTCCAGGAGGGAGAACTGATCTGCCGAATTATTCCGCCTACCACCGGTATGCCCGGCGTTTCGGTTTATAATCAGGAGGTTACGGCCAAAGACGGGCGGCCCGCGTCCGCGCCGGCAGGGCGCAATACGAAACTGACGGATGATGGGAGCGCGCTGGTTGCCACCCGCATGGGGCATGTGGAGTTTAACGGGCGAAGTTTTCAGGTGAATCCGGTGCTGGAACTGAGTGAAAACGTGGATTATTCTACCGGCAGCGTCAATTTTCTGGGGGATGTGCATGTCCATGGGGATGTGTGCAGCGGTTTTGACGTGCGGGCCACAGGCAGCATCGTGGTGGACGGAGTGGTGGAAGCCAGCACCCTTGAGGCCGGAGGGAACCTGACGCTGGTCAAGGGCGTACAGGGGAACGGTCAGGCGGTGATTCGCTCCAACCGGGGGATTTATGCGAAATTTCTGGAGAATTGCAGTGTCTATGCGCAGGAAAATCTGGTTGCGGACTGCATCATGAACTGTGATGTGTTCTGCGACGGAGAGATTCAGGCGAGTTCCGGCAGAGGTGTTATTATCGGCGGAAGTGTCCGGGCGGCCTATGGAATCACCGCAAAGGTCGTGGGGTCGAGGACGGAGTGCCAGACGCTTGTCTCCGTGGGCGGCAAGCCCTGCGAGGACTATGAATATGAAATTCTGGTGGAAGAAATGTGGAAACTGGAGGATGAATTGGAGAGAACGGAGCGGCAGCCGGACGGCGCGGCCAAAAACAGCCGTCTGTCTAAACTCCGGTCGAAAATCGAGGCCTGCAGCGCGCGCCAGGAGCAGTTTCAGCGGGATTTAAACAGAGCAAAAGAAAACGAATATGAAAAAAACAGAGTGAAACTGGAGTGCAGTACAGCCTATGCGGGTACGGTGATCCGGATAGGGGAAGCTACACTGCGGCTGAAAAAAGAGGAAAAGCATTGCACGGCACGGCTGGTGGACGGAGAAGTGAGTCTGACCTAGCGTTTGCAGCAAGGCGCTCGGAAAGGAGGCCAATGTGGATACTGGCTTATCGCAGGAAAAACTACGGGAGATACTGGACCGGGTGATGCGGAATGTGACGGAAAAGGAGTCAGGCATTCTTTTGCATCAGGAGAAAGATCCTCCCAGAGGAGATCTTTATACGGTATATATTGTTTTTGATAAGGGTTTTCGGCACAGCGTTTCCATGTGTGCGGAGGAAAACATGTTTAAACGAATAGCCCGGCATATGATGCAGGAGGAGCGGGTCGAGCCGCAGGATGTGGAGGACTGTGCCAAGGAATATTGCAATGTGCTGTGCGGGCATATCGCGGCCGAGCTGTATCGGGCTACCAAAGTCGCGTCACGATTTGGACTGCCGGTTTTTGGGCGGGGCAACTGTCAGCCGCAAAATCATAGAAAGCAGTTCGAAATCAGTTATTCCAGCGACAGGAACGAGTGGATCCAGCTGATCCATCACACATATGTGCCGGAATAAACCGGCGGAAGAGAACAGGGAAAGGAGCAATACAGGAATGAAAAAGAAAGTTATGGTGGTGGATGATTCCAGAATCCTTCAGATGCAGATAGGAAAAATTCTAAGTGGTACGGATTATGAGGTGGCGTGTTACTGCCAAAGCGGCGAGGAGGCTGTGGAGAAATACGGCGAGGTAAAGCCGGATGTGGTAACCATGGACATTATCATGCCCGGTATGGATGGGCTGGAGGCGACCAGAAAGATTCTGGAGAAAGATTCTGAGGCTACAATCATCATGGTATCTTCACTGGCTTATGACGATACCCTGGAGGAGGCAAAGAGGATCGGGGCAAGAGGATTTATCGGCAAGCCGTTCGAGAGGCAGCAGGTGCTGGGAGCGTTGGAGGAAGTGTTGGCGGAAACATGAACTACATTGTACTTGACCTGGAATGGAATCAATGTCCGGAGGAGGAGGAAGCCCGCCGGAAGCTGGGATTTGAGATCATAGAAATCGGGGCGGTCAAGCTGGATGCGGACAGGAAAATGATCAGTGAATTCGGAGAACTGATCAGGCCTCAGATTTACCATGAGATAAACAAAATCACCAGCAGTCTGGTTCATGTGCAGATGAAAGAACTGGACAGGGGCAGACCGTTTCCGGAAGCAGCGGACGCTTTTCTGAGATGGTGCGGCAAAGATTACATTTTCTGCACATGGGGGAGCCAGGATCTGACGGAATTGCAGCATAATATGAGATTTTACGGGATGAAACCGCTGGCAGGGGGGCCTATTTGTTTTCTGGATGTCCAGAAACTGTTCAGCCTGGCTTATGAGGACGGCAAAAGCCGCCGGACATTGGAGCATGCGGTGAGTTTTCTGGAGATTCCCAAGGATATTCCGTTTCACAGGGCATTCAGCGACGCTTATTATACGGGAAAGATATTGATGTCCATAGAGAATACGGAAATTCTGCGGCGATATTCCTATGATGTATTTCATCCGCCTGGGTGCAGGGAGGATGAAATATCCGTGGTCTTTGACACATATGCAAAGTATATTTCCCGTGTGTTTGCAAATAAGCAGGAGGCGTTTCAGGACCGGGAGGTAATCAGCAGTAAATGTTATCTGTGCCACCGGAACCTGAAAAAAAAGATCCGCTGGTTTGGCGCGGGCGGGAGGCATTATTACTGTCTTGCATATTGTGAGAAACACGGTTATTTGAAAGGGAAAATACGAGTAAAAAGGACGGAGGACGGGCAGGTTTACATTGTCAAGACAACAAAGATTATCTCTCCGGCGGAAGCTGAAAAGATCGCGGAGAGACGCGAACACGCAAAAGAACTTCGCAGACACAAAAGTTAGGGGACGCACCACGTCCCCGATTTTATTTCCATCTGCGTCTTCTTCTGCGTCTTTTTCTTCGCCAGCTGCGGCGGTTTTCCGGCCTTCGCCTGCGCGAGAGCTGATAACTGCGGATCAGGGCAAACAGGACGGTGAGTATGATAAAGCCCCCGGCGACGCCCAGTATCCACAGGGCCACCTTGACAACGTTGATTAATATTACATTTTTGTCCTCCTCTTCTTCGGTGAGGGGCGGAGGCATCTGTTTGACCAGTTCTTCGTCGAAAGAATAAGAGACGCCCATGTCCGTGGCCAGATCGACGGACGCAGAGCCGATAAACTGTCCGTTGTAGGTATATTGAATGACCGCTACCTGCCCCTCGGACGCCTGATCATAAGAGATTCGGGAGATCGTCTCGGAAAAAGACGCCGTTTTGGGGAGTGTGATGCAGTCCTGCACATTCAGCGACATGATAGGTTTGGAACTGCCGAAAATATCGTTGTTGCTGTAAAAAAAATTGGAATTGTCGATGTTGTATTTTGTCTCCTCCTGTGAAATGTTGATTCGCTGGAAATTGGCGAACCCGTAGTCAAACAGGGCGATGGTATCCTGATACTGCCTGGGTGCATAGTCATGCATGACCACGCAGATCAGGCGGAGACCGTCTTTTTCCGCGCAGCTTACCAGGCAGCTTCTGGCCGGATCTGTATAGCCTGTTTTACCGCCCACCAGATACTGATAGGGATAATTCCGACCGGGCAGCATTTCATTGGAAGTGATGGCGTAGATGTCGTCCGGCTGCTTGTCCGTGGGGGGGATATGCAGACGATTGGTGGAGGAGAACCGGCACAGGAGTTCGTTGGCAAAAAAGGCTCTGCCGATCATGGCCAGATCGTAGGCGGAGGTATAGTGGTCGTCGTCGTGCAGACCGTTGGGGTTGACGAAATGACTGTCCACACAGCCCAGTTCCTGCGCGCGGGTGTTCATGATGGAGGCAAAATCCTGCCAGGATGTGCCGGTGATATGCTCTGCTACCGCAAAGGACACCTCGTTTGCCGAGGCGATCAGGACACCGCCCAGGCACTGCTCCATGGTGAGTTCCTCACCCACGTCTATGGCAATATGTGACCCGCCCGGGGTTACATCGTGCACGGCGTTGTACGAAAAGGTGACAATCTCATCCATGCGGCAGTTTTCCACAGCGATAAGCGCGGTGAGAATCTTGGTGGTACTGGCGGGATACTCCCGGGCGTGGATGTCCTTGGCATATAAAATGGCTCCGGTCTCCGCGTCGATCAAAATGGCGGAATTGGCGCTGACCACAGGTCCGGTGGGCCAGCCGGGTATCTCGTTGGTTTGTATGGGTTTGGCCTGCTGCAGGGCCAGTGTCTCGTCTATGTTCTCGGCACAGACCCGCAGGGGAGCGGAAAATACCGATATCGCGGTCAGGGCCCCTGCCAGGAACAGGCATATATTTTTTTTATGGTTACGGTTTCTTATGTTCACTATGATCAGCCTTTCTGATGGTATATCTCTTATCATACACTATTTTTCCAAAAATCCATAGCCCAAAAGTATATCTTTCTAAAAAAGCAACAGGTGACACAAAAGCGATGATATGATATAATACATTCACAAATCCGGCGCGGGCTGCGGCCGAGCGAAAACAGTAAAACAGGACGGAAGATATGCGTTTAAGGAATATTACGGGTTCAAGAGAAGTCATTGCGGAGAGCGATTATGTGGTGCATGAGCCGGAAGCGGCAAAGGGAAGATGGAGAGAACTGCTGGGCGTCGCCGGGCCGCTTCACATTGAGATCGGCATGGGAAAGGGACAGTTTATCCATACGCTGGCAGGACGGTATCCGGAGAACGGTTATGTGGGAATCGAGAAATATTCCAGCGTTCTCCTGCGGGCCGTGCAGAAGATGGAAGCGCAGCCCCTGCCTAACCTGAAGTTTATCCGCATGGAGGCGGAGGATCTGGAAAATGTTTTCGGGCGGCACGAGGTAGACTGGATCTATCTGAATTTTTCAGATCCCTGGCCAAAGGACAGGCACGCCAAGAGACGACTGCCCTCCAGAGAATTTCTAAGGCGGTTCGATACGATTCTGAAGCCGGAGGGCAGGCTGGAGTTTAAGACGGATAACCGGCAGCTGTTTGATTTTGCGGTGGAAGAACTGAAGCCGGCGGGTTGGTATGCGGATGTGATCACGTATGATCTCCACGGCGACGAAAAACTGATGGACGGAAATGTGATGACAGAGTATGAGGAAAAATTCTCTGCTCTGGGAAATCCCATCTGTAAGTATATCATCGGCAGATGATACAGATACTAATAGAAAACAGCAAAAAGACTGCTGTTTTCTATGAAACAATTGCGGAGAGAAAGGTGCGGTGAGTGATATGGAGTACAAATTTACCAGTGAAAATTTTGAGAAAGAAGTATTGCAGTCGGACATTCCGGTGATGGTGGATTTTTATGCCGACTGGTGCGGCCCGTGCAGGATGATGGGACCTGTGGTGGCATCCATGGCGGAAAAGTATGAGGGAAAGATCAAAATCGGCAAGCTGAACGTGGACGACGAGGGTGAGATCGCGGGAAAGTACGGTGTGGCAAGCATTCCCACTTTTATCTTCTTCAAGGGCGGCCAGGAGGCGGCGACCTGTATGGGAGCCATGTCGGCCGGTGATCTTGAGGCAAAGATCAGCCAGGTTCTGGAGTAAGAGCGGTCTGTAGAGCAGAAAAATATGGCGACAGAGGGTAAATTCCAATTGGGAATTTACCCTCTGCCGCCATATTATATATGCTGTCTTTTCTTCTTTATTATTTGTGTTTCTCGTGCAGCGCCGCCTCGATAAAACCGCGGAACAGAGGGTGGGGCCTGTTGGGCCTGGATTTGAGCTCCGGATGTCCCTGGGTTGCCACGTAGAAAGGATGCTCTGTGATCTCGCACATTTCCACGATGCGGCCGTCGGGAGAAAATCCGGACAGGCGCATGCCGTGCTCTGTGAGAGCGGCGCGGTAGTCGTTGTTGACTTCGTAACGGTGCCTGTGGCGCTCATGAATCGTCTCCTGCCCGTACAACTGATAGGCTCTGGAGGACTTGTCCAGAACACAGGGATAGGAACCCAGGCGCAGCGTGCCGCCGATGTCCTCCACGCCGCTCTGATCGGGCATAAGGGCGATCACCGGGTGTGTGGTTGCGGGATCCAGCTCGATGCTGTGGGCATCATTGTAGCCTATGACATTTCTGGCAAATTCCACGATGGTAAGCTGCATGCCCAGGCACAGGCCAAGAAAAGGAACGCTGTGTGTTCTGGCGTAATGGATGGCCAGGATTTTGCCGTCGATACCCCGGGAGCCGAAACCGCCCGGAACGAGTATGCCGCAGACGCCGTCAAGCAGCTGCTTTACATTTTCCGGAGTGACGGATTCGGAATCAATCCATTTGATGTTTACGGTGCAGTGGTTGGAGATACCGCCGTGCTTGAGCGCCTCCACCACGCTGATGTAGGCGTCGTGCAGGGCCACATATTTCCCCACAAGGGCCACGGTCACTTCGTCCGTGGGATTGCGCAGATCCCGGACTGTCTCCTCCCACTCCGTCAGATCGGGTTCGGGGGATTCCAGATGTAGGCACTGGCAGGCAACCTGGGCCAGGTGTTCTTTTTCCATGGCCAGAGGCGCTTCGTAGAGATATTCCACGTCCAGGTTCTGCAGAACGCGGTTGCTGGGCACGTTGCAGAACAGGGCGATCTTGTCTTTCATACTCTGATCGATGGGCCGTTCGCTGCGGCAGACGATAATGTCCGGCTGAAGTCCCATGCCCTGCAGATCCTTGACGCTGGCCTGGGTAGGCTTGGTCTTCAGTTCCTGAGAGGCGCTGAGGTAGGGAATCAGCGTGACATGGATTAATATGGCGTTCTCATGGCCCACTTCGTGCTGAAACTGCCGGATGGACTCCAGAAAGGGCTGGCTCTCAATGTCGCCCACGGTGCCGCCCACTTCGATGATGGCGATCCTGGTGTCAGGGTCGGTGAAATTCCGATAAAAACGACTCTTGATCTCGTTGGTGATATGGGGGATGACCTGCACGGTGCCGCCGCCGTAGTCGCCGCGGCGTTCTTTCTGCAGAACGCTCCAGTACACCTTGCCGGTGGTTACGTTGGAATTCTTATCCAGACTTTCGTCGATAAAGCGTTCGTAATGTCCCAGATCCAGATCGGTCTCCGCGCCGTCGTCAGTGACAAATACCTCTCCGTGCTGTATGGGATTCATGGTGCCGGGGTCGATATTGATATATGGATCAAATTTCTGCATGGTTACTTTAAAGCCGCGGGCCTTTAACAGACGTCCCAGAGACGCCGCGGTGATGCCTTTTCCCAGTCCGGAGACAACGCCTCCCGTTACAAATACGTATTTTACTGACATATTTTTCCTCGTTTCTGCGCAGATTTCCGCGCAACATTTCCACTGCTGTCATTCGTTTACTGCTATTCATTATAATATAGCCGGCTGGGAAAAATCTACTGTTTCTATAAAAAAAAGCAGAAAAGTTATACCGTGGCCGGGGACATAAAGCTTTTATGAAAAGCACATAATATTTTCACAATTCCTCTATTGATTTATCCCGTTTCAATCCCTATAATAAAATAGACTTATCGACATTTAGTATTGGAATCGGCAGATGCTATATGGCGTGAAAACATAAATTCTGAAGAAATACGGAAACAGGAAATGGAGCGGATGATGGATAATAATGTAAATCGTTATGATAACGGTAACGGATATAACGGCGGTTCCGGAGGCCAGGGCGGCCCGGGAGGCGGAGGGAACGGAAACGGCCAGCGCGGTCCGGGAGGCGGAAACGGTCAGAAAAAGGTAAATATTGTATTGTTTCTGGTGGCGGCGATGATTACGCTGCTGATTATGAGTTATTTTATGAAAGCGACTACCAGCGCCAGGACGGAGGAGATCAGCTACAGCCAGTTCTGGGAGTGGGTGGATCAGGGCAAGGTGGAACGGGTGCAGTACAGTTCGGACCGGCTCAATATTACTCTCAAGGAAGAAAAGGAAGAGCAGCCGGAGGGCGGATTCCCGGGCTATGCTTTTTATTTTGCCATGCCCCAGACCGTCTATTATACGGCGCTGGTGGAAGACGACACACTGGCCCAGCGCCTGAATGAGGCCGGAGTGGAAGTGTGGGGGTATATGCCGGATAGTACCAGCTTTCTGCTGGAGATTCTGCTGTACTATATTGTTCCTCTGCTGATGGTATGGGTGCTGCTGAGTTTTCTGTTCCGCAAGATGTCCAAGGGCGGCGGCCCTATGGGCGTGGGCAAGAGCAATGCAAAGGTGTATGTCCAGAAAGAGACAGGCATTACTTTTAAGGATGTGGCCGGAGAGGACGAGGCGAAAGAATCCCTGGTGGAAGTGGTGGACTTTCTGCACAATCCCGGCAAATATGCAACGATAGGGGCGAAGCTGCCCAAGGGCGCGCTGCTGGTGGGCCCTCCCGGAACAGGAAAGACGCTGCTGGCCAAGGCGGTGGCCGGAGAGGCGGGAGTTCCGTTTTTCTCCCTGACAGGTTCTGACTTTATTGAATTATATGTGGGCGTGGGCGCGTCGCGTGTCCGCGATTTGTTTAAGGAGGCCACCAAAAATGCCCCCTGTATTGTGTTTATCGACGAGATCGACGCCATCGGCCGCAGCCGTGACTCCAAATACGGCGGCGGCAATGAGGAGCGGGAGCAGACTCTGAATCAGCTTTTGTCGGAGATGGACGGATTTGACTCCTCCAAGGGCGTGCTGATCCTGGGTGCCACCAACCGTCCGGAGATTCTGGACAAGGCGCTGCTTCGTCCCGGGCGCTTTGACAGGCGCATCATTGTGGACAAACCGGATCTGAAAGGCCGCGTGGAGATTCTGAAAGTGCATGCCAAGGATGTGGCCATGGATGAGACGGTGGACTTTGAGGCTATCGCGCTGGCTACCAGCGGGGCGGTGGGGTCCGATCTGGCGAATATGATCAACGAGGCGGCCATCAACGCGGTCAAGGAAGGCAGAGAGTGCGTCTGCCAGAAAGATCTGTTCGACGCGGTGGAGCAGGTTCTGGTCGGTAAGGAAAAGAAAGACCGCATCATGAGCAAGGAGGAGCGCAAGATCGTCTCTTATCACGAGGTCGGCCACGCGCTTGTAAGCGCTCTGCAGAAAAATTCCGAGCCCGTGCAGAAGATCACCATCGTGCCCAGAACCATGGGAACGCTGGGCTATGTGATGCATGTGCCGGAGGAAGAGAAATTCCTGAATACGGAGGCCGAACTGCGGGATATGATGGTGGGCCTTATGGCCGGGCGCGCGGCGGAGGAACTCGTGTTTGACACGGTGACCAGCGGTGCGGCCAACGATATCGAGAAAGCTACCAATATCGCCAGAGCAATGGTGACGCAGTACGGTATGAGCAAGAAATTCGGTATGATCGGACTGGCTACGGTGCAGAACAAGTATCTGGACGGCTCGGCTACTCTGGACTGCAGCGATGCAATGGCAGCCCAGGTGGATCAGGAAGTGATCGATATCTTAAAAGAAAGCTATGACAAGGCGCTGAGCCTGCTGCGGGATAACCGCGACGTGATGGATAAACTGGCGGAGTTCCTGATTGAGAAAGAGACCATTACAGGAAAAGAATTCATGCAGATTTACCGCAGGGAAAAAGGGATTCCGGAGCCGGAAGAGAAAGACGAAAAACAGGAGAAAGAAGAGCCCGGCCCCACGGCATCTGCGGAACGTGTCAGCGGTGCGGGAAACGGGGCGCAGGACAACCGGGCGGAAGCGGGAAAGCATTCAGAGGAAAAGCATTCAGAGGAAAAGCAACCGGCGGATGCAGATGTATCCGGCGGCGCGGCATCCGGAGAGGCGGGAGATTCCCGGAACGTGGGCCGTTTTACCAATGCTCCGCTGGACAGATAGCGCGGGAAGGAAATCCATATGGCGTTTGATTTTGAGGAGGAACTGAAAAAACTGCCAAACAAGCCCGGCGTGTACATTATGCATGACGAGCGGGATGCGATTCTCTATGTGGGGAAAGCAATCAATCTTCACAATCGTGTGAGATCGTACTTTCGGCCGAATATCGGCAGAGGGCCTGCCATTGACAGGATGGTCACGCTGATTGCGCGGTTTGAGTATATTGTGACGGATTCCGAACTGGAAGCGCTGGTGCTGGAAAATAATCTGATCAAAGAGTATTCTCCCAAGTACAATACCCTGTTGAAGGATGACAAGACATATCCTTATATCAAGGTCACAGTGGCGGAGGAATATCCCCGGATCCTGTTTTCCAGGCAGATGAAGAAAGACCGGGCGAAATATTTCGGCCCCTATACAAGCGCCGGGGCGGTCAAGGATACCATAGAACTGCTGAACAAGCTTTACCGGCTGCGGACGTGCAGCAGGAACTTACCGAGAGATGTGGGGCAGGACAGACCCTGCCTGAACTTTCATATCAAGCAGTGTATGGCGCCCTGTCAGGGCGGCATAAGCAGGGAGGAATACAGGCGGCAGGTGGACGGCGCTCTGGCATTTTTAAACGGGGAATACACAGGTATACTGGGAGAACTGGAGAGTAAAATGCGGCAGGCGGCGGAAAATCTGGAATTTGAGGATGCCGCAAAGTACCGGGATCTCTATAACAGTGTGAAATCCGTGGCGCAGAAACAGAAGATCAATGAGAATATCGGGGAGGATAAAGATATCATCGCACTGGCTCAGGACGATGGCGATGCGGTGGTGCAGGTGTTTTTTATCAGAGACGGGAAACTGATCGGCAGGGAGCATTTTTACATGACCAGAGTCTCTGGCGTGCCCAAGCAGGAGATCCTGGGGGATTTTGTGAAACAATTCTATGCAGGGACACCATTTATTCCCAGAGAATTGATGCTCCAATATGAGATAGAGGATATGCAGCTGCTGGAAAAGTGGCTGGGGGGCAGACGCGGCGGCAGGGTATATCTGAGGGTACCCAAAAAAGGAAGCAAGGAAAAGCTGCTGGAACTTGCATTTAGAAACGCATCCCTGGTGCTGAGCAAGGACAGGGAAAAACTGAAACGTGAAGAGGGAAGGACGATAGGCGCGGTGAAAGAGATAGCCGCGCTGCTTGGTTTGGAACAGATCAGCCGCATGGAGGCTTTTGATATCTCCAATATCAGCGGATTTGAAAATGTCGGCTCTATGGTCGTTTACGAAAAAGGAAAACCAAAGCGAAGCGATTACCGGAAATTTAAGATCAGGACCGTATCCGGGCCGGATGATTATGCCTGTATGAAAGAGGTGCTGACCAGGCGGTTTCTTCACGGCATGGAGGAATCCAAGACGCTGCAGGAGCGGGAAATCGATCAGGAATTCGGAAGCTTTACCAAATTTCCGGATCTGCTGCTTATGGACGGCGGCAAGGGACAGGTGAACATTGCGCTGGAGGTAATGGAACAGCTGAACATCCGTATACCGGTGTGCGGCATGGTCAAGGACGACAATCACAGAACCAGAGGATTGTATTATCAGAATGAGGAGATCGATATAGACACCCACTCCGAGGGATTCAAACTGATCACCCGGATTCAGGATGAAGCGCACCGCTTTGCCATAGAATATCACCGCTCCCTGCGCAGCAAGACACAGGTAAAATCTGTGCTGGACGATATTCCGGGTATAGGCCCGTCCCGCAGGAAAGCGCTGATGAAGTACTTTAAGTCAATGGAGGAGATCCGCAATGCCGAAGTGGAACAGCTGATGGAGGCGCCGGGGATTCCCAGACATGTGGCGGAAGAGATTTATGCTTATTTCCAAAAGCAGCCGGGTATGGTAGAATAGTGTTATAGAAGAAACAGAGAGGGTATGGAGATGGCAAGTGTAAAACTGACAACATTCGTCGAAAAGATGAAGCTGGAAAATCTGGCGCCGGACATTGATATCAGAAAAGTGAAACTGACACTGCCCGATGTGAACCGGCCCGCCCTGCAGATGACGGGATATTTTGAGCATTTTGACGCCGCCCGCCTGCAAGTCATCGGATTTGTGGAATATACTTATATGGAAGGGCTGACAGACGACCAGAAACGGGAGAGATATGAGAGGCTTATGTCATACGATATCCCCTGTGTCATTTTTTCCCGCAGCCTGCAGCCCGACGATATCTTTCTGGAGGCGGCCAGAAAGTACCAGAGACCTATCCTGGGGACGAAGCAGACGACATCCGCTATTATATCGGAGTTTACCAGATGGCTGAATGTGCAGCTGGCGCCCTGTATTTCCATCCACGGCGTGCTGGTGGACGTATACGGCGAGGGCGTGCTGATCACAGGGGAGAGCGGTATCGGCAAATCGGAGGCGGCGCTGGAACTGATCAAAAGAGGACACCGGCTGGTGGCCGACGACGTGGTGGAACTGCGCAAGGTCAGCGACGAAACGCTGGTAGGAAGCGCGCCGGATCTCACCAAGCATTTTATCGAACTCCGTGGGATCGGTATCGTGGATGTCAAGGCGCTGTTCGGTGCCTCCAGCGTTATGGACACGCAGCAGATCGATCTGGTCATCCGGCTGGAGGAGTGGAGCAGGGACAAGGAGTACGATCGGCTGGGGCTGGAAGAGGAATATGTGGAATATCTGGGCAACAAGATCGCCTGCCACACACTGCCGATCCGTCCCGGGCGTAATATTGCCATGATCTGCGAATCGGCTGCGGTCAATCACAGACAGAAGAAGATGGGGTACAATGCGGCCCGGGAACTGTGTTCCCGTCAGAGGAATTTCCTGGCGCGCAGAAGAGAAGAGGAGGATGACGATGACTAAATATCTTTTTGGGGTGGATGTGGGCGGAACCACGGTGAAGATGGGATTGTTCGACAAGAACGGCAATGTACTGGAGAAATGGGAGATCCCCACTGTCACCGCCAATAAAGGCGAGCGGATCCTGCCTGATATTGCGGACAGTATCAAGGGAAAAATGGAAGCCGAGGGGATCCGGGCAGACCAGGTGGCAGGCATCGGAATGGGCGTGCCGGGGCCTGTTGACGGCCAGGGAGTCATATATGTGACCGCCAATCTGGGATGGGATCATGTTTTCAGCATTCCGGAGGTAATGCAGAGTTATATCGATATACCTGTGCTGGCCGGAAACGATGCCAATGTGGCGGCTCTGGGAGAGATGTGGAAAGGCGGCGGCCAGGGCTACAAAAATATGGTCATGGTAACCCTGGGAACCGGTGTGGGCGGCGGTATCATCGTGGACGGACGGGTGGTCAGCGGAGCCACCGGGGCAGGCGGAGAGATCGGGCATCTGCATATCGACGATCAAGAGACGGAGGAGTGCGGCTGTCATAATCTGGGCTGCCTGGAACAGTATGCTTCCGCCACCGGCGTGGTGAGACTGGCAAGGAGGCGTCTGGAGCGGGATGATGCGCCCAGCGTGCTGCGGGAGAAAAACCTGAGCGCAAAGAGCGTATTCGACGCCGTGAAATTTGGAGATAAAGTGGCGATAGAGATCGCGGAAAAATTTGGAGAATATCTGGGAAAGGGACTTGCCATAATAGCCAGTGTGGTAAATCCGGAGGTGTTTGTGATCGGCGGGGGTGTTTCCAGGGCCGGAGAGGTGCTCTTTGAGTATATCAGGCCCTATTATATGCAGCATGCGTTCAGCGGCTGCAGGCAGGCGGACTTTGTGCTGGCAACGCTGGGCAACGACGCGGGCATTTACGGAGCCGCCAAACTGGTGATCGACAGTCAGAACGGAAAAAACTGAATGGAAAGCCCGCCGCAGCGGGCAGGAGGGTATGAAAAATGATCAGCCGGACGGTAAAGCAGGCATTACAGCAATTTGTACCCGCAGAGAATATCAGATATGAGGAACCACTGAAGAATCACACGACATTTCGGATCGGCGGACCGGCGGATTGTATGATCTCGGTTGACAGCGCCGTGCAGATGCAGAATATATTGTGGTATCTGCGCCAGGTGGATCTGCCTTTTTTCATTCTGGGAAACGGCAGCAATCTGCTGGTGGGAGACGGGGGATATCCGGGCGTTGTCCTCAGGATGACGGACGGCATGAATGCGGTCACCGTAGATGGCTGCAGGGTCAGGGCGCAGGCGGGAGCCTCCATGGCAAAGGCGGCCAGGGTCGCTATGGAACACGGATTGACCGGGCTGGAATTTGCGTCAGGGATCCCCGGCAGCACAGGCGGCGGCGTGATCATGAATGCGGGAGCTTACGGCGGGGAAATGAGCCAGGTGGTGGAATCTGTCACCGTACTGGACCCGGGCGGCGAGATATTGACACTGGACAATGAGACGATGTGTTTCGGATATCGTACCAGCGCTATCAAAACGGGCGGCTTTGTCGTGCTGGAGTGCGTTTTTTTGCTACAATCCGCTCCGCAGGAAGAGATCAGGGAGCGAATGGATGATTTTGCGGGGAGGCGGCGGGAGAAGCAGCCGCTGGAATATCCCAGCGCGGGGAGTACGTTTAAGCGGCCCAGGGATCATTTTGCGGGCAAGCTGATTATGGATGCGGGCCTGCGGGGCCTGCAGGTGGGCGGCGCAAGGGTGTCCGATAAGCACTGCGGATTTATCATCAACTGTGGGGACGCCACGGCGGCGGATGTCAGAGCGCTGATGGAGAGAGTGCAGGAGGAGGTTTTCACCAGATTTCATGTGCGGCTGGAGCCGGAGATCATTATGCTGGGTGAGTTTTAGACCGGATAAAATACAGGAGGGGCAGGCGTATGAGGTTCGTTATAGTGACAGGAATGAGCGGAGGCGGTAAGAGCACGGTACTGAAGATGCTGGAGGATGCCGGTTTTTACTGTGTGGATAATCTGCCTGTCTCCCTGATCGGAAAATTTATGGAACTGATTGCCACGCCCGGGAGTGAAGTGACAAAGGTGGCGCTGGGACTGGATGTGCGGGCGGATCAGTCTTTTGAGCAGGCCACCCGCATTATCACGCAGCTGAAACAGGAAGGGTATGAACTGGAGGTGCTGTTCCTGGATGCCAGCGAGGAGGCGCTGATCAAGCGCTATAAACAGACAAGGCGGGTGCATCCCCTTGCCGTGGAAGGCAGGGTGGAGGACGGTGTGCGCCGGGAAAAGAAAGTTCTGGAAAAAATTCGGAAAAACGCCGATTATGTCATAGATACCTCCAATCTGCTCACCAGAGAACTGAAAAGCGAACTGGATAGAATTTTTGTGGACAACAAAGAATACAATAGTCTCATGATCACGCTTTTGTCATTCGGGTATAAAAACGGTATCCCTGCGGATGCGGATCTTGTGTTTGATGTCCGTTTTCTGCCAAACCCGTTTTATCTGGACAATCTGAAGCATAAGACGGGAAATGACAGAGAGGTACAGGAATATGTTATGCAGTTTCCGGAAGCCAGAGAATTCCTGGACAGGCTGACGGATATGATCCTGTTTCTGATGCCTCATTATGTCAATGAGGGAAAATATGGGCTGGTCATTGCCATCGGATGCACGGGAGGACAGCACAGGAGCGTGACTCTTGCAAATGAACTGTATGGGCGGATGAAAGATCATGGCGGTTATGGTCTGAAGCTGTTTCACAGGGATGTGCGCGGACAGGGCGGAGCGGATCGGTAACGGTTAGGTCTGCCAAAGCGGGAAACATGGAGGGCGGATATGTCATTTTCGGGCGAAGTGAGAGAGGAATTGACGAAGCATATAGATACGGCAAGGCACTGCCAGATTGCCGAGCTGTCCGCCATGATGCATTTCTGCGGCCAGTATGGGAGAGACAGGGACGGAGTCATGACAGTGGGGTTTCAGACAGAAAATGAAGCTGTTGTGAGAAAAGGCTTTACATTATTACAAAAAACATTTAATATAGGTATGGGCATGGTCGCGGACGAGGAGAAACAGAAGAGTCTGATCAGCAAATTTGGAGATCTGGACGCTCCGGTAAATCCGCTGACCATCAAAAATTCTTGCTGCCAAAGGGCATATCTGCGGGGCGTTTTTTTATGTACGGGTTCCATGAGCGATCCTGAGAAAAGTTATCATATGGAGTTTGTATGTGCAAACAGTCCCCAGGCATTACAGCTGCAAGACATCATCAGAGGTTTTGACATCGATGCGAAGATCGTGCTTCGCAAAAAATATTACGTCGTTTATCTGAAAGAGGGTTCCGCAATCGTTGAAATGCTGGCAATTATGGGAGCGCATATTTCGCTGCTGAATTTTGAGAATCTGCGTGTTTTAAAAGATATGCGTAATTCTGTCAACCGCAGAGTCAACTGTGAGACCGCCAATATTGCCAAGACCGTAAATGCCGCCAGTAAGCAGGTGGAGGATATTCTTCTGATCCGGGACAGGTACGGTTTTCAGAACCTGCAGGAAAATCTGAGAGAAATGGCTCAGGCAAGACTGGAGCATCCCGACGTTTCCCTGAGAGAATTGGGCGAGTGTCTGGATCCCCCGGTAGGCAAATCCGGAGTAAATCACAGGCTGCGTAAATTGAGTGAACTTGCTGACAGGATAAGGACGTAGAGGAGGAAAATATTATGATGAAAGCAACTGTCACTATCAATATGGATCAGGGGGCGGGAGCAAGACCCGCGGCGATGTTGGTTCAGGTAGCAAACCGGTACAACAGCAGCCTCTATATTGAGTCGGAAAACAAGAAAGTAAATCTGAAAAGTATTATGGGTGTAATGAGCCTGAGCCTTGATAACGGTGCAGAGGTTATCGTTCAGGCGGAAGGCGGCGATGAGGAGCAGGCCCTGAGCGGGGTGGAGAATTTCCTGACGGGAATTGTTTCTTAAAACAGAGGCAGAGATAAGTGGAATCAATCAAGGAGCGTTTCCTTTGTTGTTTCCACTTTTTGTATCGAGGGACTGGTGTCATGGCGGATAAAAGATTGTTTTTTCTATTTAACCCGAAAGCGGGTAAGGCGCAGATCAAAAATCATCTCATGAACATTGTGGACGTCTTTGTAAAGGGCGGTTACGAAGTAGAAGTCTATCCGACGCAGGGACAGAGGGATGCGGTGCGGGCCGTCCGGGAGAGAAAAAAGGGATTTGATCTACTGGTGTGCTGCGGAGGGGACGGTACGCTGGACGAAGTAGTCACAGGTATGATGCAGAGCAGGGAAATATTGCCCATAGGCTATATTCCGGCGGGGAGTACAAACGATTTTGCCAACAGCCTTGAACTGCCAAAAGGCATGGTCAAGGCGGCGAATGTGATCGTAGACGGCAGGAATTTTGCCTGTGATATCGGGAAGTTCAATGAAGCTGTGTTCGTCTATATCGCGGCCTTTGGACTGTTTACGGATGTATCCTATGAGACAGACCAGGGAATGAAAAATGCGCTGGGACATGCGGCGTATATCCTGGAGGGAGTGAAACGCCTGCCCTCCATCAAGGCGTTTTATATGAAATTTACCTACGGCGATACGGTGGTGGAAGGGGAGTTTATCTATGGGATGGTCACCAATTCCGTGTCCGTGGGAGGATTTAAAAATATTACCGGGAAATCGGTGGAACTGGATGACGGTGAATTTGAGGTGACGCTGATCAGACGCCCCTTAAACGCTCTGGAACTGAATGAGATTGTCGGAGCCCTCCTGAACCGGGATCAGGAAACGGAGGCTCTGGTTTCTTTTAAGACGTCCAGATTACAGGTTGAATCGCAGGAGGCAGTGGCGTGGACGCTGGACGGAGAGTACGGCGGGGAACACAGGGAAGTATTGATCGAAAACCTGAAGCAGGCGGTTCCTATCAGAGTAAAAGGGGAATCATAAGAGGAAACGGATTTTTCAGGGCCTGACATTGCTGAAAAATTTGTTTCTCAGTATTCCCTTTTTATGGGAAATGCAGTACAATAAAACTAAAGTCTGTCCGGGCAGGACAGGCAATCAAAATAAAATGGAGGAAATAGAAATGTTAGTATCAGCAACAGAAATGCTTCAGAAAGCAAAAGCAGGACATTATGCGGTTGGACAGTTCAACATCAACAACCTGGAGTGGACCAAGGCGATTCTGGCTACCGCGCAGGAGTTGAATTCTCCCGTGATTCTCGGTGTGTCTGAGGGAGCAGGCAAATATATGGGCGGCTACCACGTGGTAGTAGGGATGGTAAACGGACTGATCCAGGATCAGAACATCACGGTTCCCGTTGCCCTGCATCTGGATCATGGCAGCTATGATCACTGCTATAAGTGCATCGAGGCAGGTTTCTCTTCCGTTATGTTCGACGGCTCCCACTATCCCATTGACGAAAATGTGGAGAAGACCAAGGAACTGGTTGCGGCGGCGCATGCAAAAGGAATTTCCATCGAGGCGGAAGTGGGTTCCATCGGCGGCGAGGAAGACGGCGTGATCGGTGCGGGCGAGTGTGCGGATCCCAACGAGTGCAAGGCTATCGCTGATCTGGGAGTGGATTTCCTGGCTGCAGGCATCGGCAATATCCATGGCAAATATCCCGCAAACTGGAAGGGATTGAGCTTTGAGACACTGGCTGCCGTACAGGAGAAGACCGGAGATCTTCCTCTGGTGCTTCACGGCGGTACGGGAATCCCGGCTGACATGATCAAGAAAGCTATCGACCTGGGCGTTGCCAAGATCAATGTAAACACAGAGTGCCAGCTGTCTTTCGCGGCTGCTACGCGTAAATACATCGAGGCAGGCAAGGATCAGGAGGGCAAAGGATTTGATCCCCGCAAACTTCTGGCTCCCGGCGCAGAGGCAATCAAAGCGACTGTGAAAGAGAAGATGGAATTATTCGGTTCCGTAAACAAAGCGTAAATACCCCTGAAAAGGGAGGATGCCAGGCAATTAATTGCCTGGCATTTATTATGAAAAAGTTTTTATATAAACAAATAGTTGGATTGGCTCATCTCTATGATCTTAGTATACGGGAAACAAATGTCCAAACAATGTTTTGCGTATGAAGTTTCCTTGAATGATTTGTAAACAAAATATGAACTTCAAATATTTGGAGAAGTGCCTCAGCACTTCTCCGGTTCGGGATAATCTATTCCAAAGGTTTCCACGGTTACGTTCTTCATGATCTGCGCCTCCAGTGGTCTGTCGCTGTAATCGGTAGCGGTTTCGGCGATCGTATTTACATTCTCCATACCCTCGATTACCTTTCCAAACGCAGCATACTGGCCGTCCAGATGAGGGGCATTTTTGTGCATGATGAAAAACTGGCTGCCCGCGGAGTCAGGGTCCATGCTGCGCGCCATGGAGAGCACACCGGCGGTGTGTTTCAGGGTGTTTGCCACGCCGTTTGCGGAGAATTCTCCCTTGATGCAGTATCCGGGGCCGCCCATGCCTGTCCCCTCCGGATCGCCGCCCTGGATCATAAAGCCCCGGATGACGCGGTGAAAGATCAGATCGTTATAGAAGCCTTTGTTAATCAGACTGATAAAATTGTTTACGGAAACCGGTGCGATGTCGGGATATAATTCCAGCTTGATCGTGTCTCCGTTTTCCATGGTGATCGTGACGATGGGATTTTGTGCCATATCTGTTACTTCCTTTCTGTATTGAATTGATATATAATGATAGTAGCGCATTTTGGAGAAAATGACAAGTGAGTCCGCGGTCTGCGGGAGAAGTTATCCGCAGTCCATCTGAGAGCCTTTGCGGGCGGAAAAGGAGAAAATATGCGTAAATTTCATGTTTATATAGAGACGGAAGGGGCGCTGGAGCAGCTGTATGACTGCTTTATGCAGCTTCATGCCATGGGAGTGGAAATATGTCTGCACTCCCTGCTGCGGGGACTGATGAGAGGAGGACGTCCGGAGGCGGCCGCGGAGACGGTAAAGGATATGGGACTTGCGGACAGAGAGACCGCGCTGTATCTGACAGATATACCGCAGCTTGCGTCCATGCTGGCGGCGGGGCATTATCCTGTGATTGCCTATGTCCATGATGGCAATCGGAACACACCGCTTCTGCATGTAAAATATGTGATAGAGGGATTTGAGGATGTGGACGCACAGTATTTTATCCGCGTCTACCAGCGGCTTACGGGACAGCCGTGGCATATCCTTGACACGGCCAGGTGCCGAATCCGGGAGACGACAGCGGAGGATGTGGATGCGTTTTATGGAATATACCGGGAAATGTCCGTTACCAGATACATGGAAGATCTGTTTGCCGACAGGGACAGGGAGATACAATACATCAGGGATTATTCGGAAAAAGTATATGCTTTTTACGGATTTGGAATGTGGACGGTGCTGCTGAAAGAAACCGGCGAGGTGATCGGAAGAGCCGGTATCAGCATGCGGGAGGGGTGTGATGATCCGGAATTGGGGTTTGTCATAGGCGTGCCATGGCAGAGACAGGGATTTGCGGAGGAAGTGTGCAGGGCTATTCTGCGGTATGCCGGGGAAGAACTGCACTTTGGGCGGGTACAGGCGCTGGTACATCCCGAAAACAGTCCTTCTGTCAGTCTGCTGGCAAAACTTGGATTTGTCTATAGCGGCGAGGTCACATCGGGCGGACAGGCGTACAGCTATTATTTGTGCCACATAAATCCGCAGCGTCCGTTTCCTTTGACCTGATAGAGCGCCTGATCCGCATTGTTATAGAGATCGTCGGAAAATCCGTGCTCGGAAAAAGCGCCTCCCACACTGAGGGATACTTTGGGGAGACCGTCCTG
>JAAVAG010000057.1 GCA_014804185.1 Lachnospiraceae bacterium | reverse complement strand
TCTGAAAAAATGTCCGTTGACGATCACCAGAACCGCCTCTGCCATTTCCATGCTGACCATTCCGTTCATCATCTTGGCAATCCCGCGGAACGGCAGTGCATAAACAAACAAAATGTTCAGATCCGGTATTTCCCTCCTCTCACTCCTTTCTTTCATCTTTCTCAATATTTTATAGACCATACGTGCAAGCCTGCTTCTGGCATGGCACATTTCACAGAGCGCATCATTCATTCCCAATGTTTTATAGCGGCCGCTTTCCGGCTGTTCCCGGCAGACTCTTTTTCCGAATCCGTCTCCCATCAGCTCCGCAAATTCTTCATCCGACACCTGCGTCACTTTTCCGCTGTAGTACGACGGGAACTTTTGTCTGACATATATGTCGTTTTCTTCCGGCTTCGGCAATTCCCCGGTTTCCGTCAAATCAAAGGCCCCCTGCAGGCGGATATCCGATGCGCTGGCTCCCACCTGGATGACATATGTCCCCGTCTCCCGATCCCACCTCTGCCTTTCCGTATCATAAAACCGGAATGTGGTTTCCTCAAAGGGGATCCGTACTTCTCTCTCTTCTCCCGCTTTCAGGAAGATTTTGATGAAGCCTTTCAGTTCCCTGACGGGACGGAAGATTCTTCCGTCCGGCTTTCCCACATAGAGCTGCGCAATCTCCGCTCCGTCCACCGCACCCGTATTTTGCAGCGTAAAGCGGACGCCGCTCTTTGTTATTTCCAAATGATTGTATGTAAATTCCGTGTAACTGAGTCCGAATCCAAAGGGAAATCTGGCCGGCACGCCCGCCGTCTCATAATATCGATATCCCACGTACAGACCCTCTCTGTATTCATTGATTTCCGCGTTTTCCGTCCAGTACTGGTATGCCGGGGCATCCTCGCAGGTCATTGGCCAGGTTTCTGCCAGTTTGCCGCCGGGATTGCTCTGTCCGGTGATCGCTTTCAGCATGGCGGCCGCCTGAGCCTGTCCTCCCAGTCCCCCGTGCAGCACGGCCTTACACTGTCCGATCCAGGGCATCTCCAGCACACTTCCCGCAGACAGCACGGCAATGATATTTTCATTTACTTCCGCAACCGCCTGCAGCAGACTCAGCTGCCCCTGTGGAAGCCGCAGATGCACACGGTCCAGCCCTTCGCTCTCACTCGCCTCGTCCAAGCCGATATAGAGCAGTACCACATCCACGCCTACCGCCAGCGCGACGGCTTCCTGAATCAGCTTTTTGTCCGGCTTCTGATTTCTCCGGTATCCTCTGGCATATCCCGCTGTCCGCAGGGGAAAATTTCTGATCAGTTCCAGAGTGGTCTCCAGTCTGGTGGTATTGACCACGCTGGATCCGGCCCCCTGATATCTGGGATTCTCCGCAAATTCACCGATGATTCCGACCTTTTTATCCGCACCAAGGGGCAGAATTTTTTCTTCGTTTTTCAGCAGAACGATAGATTCTTCCGCCGCTCTGGCGGCTGCCCGGTGGTGTGCCTCCGCAAAATCCGCCGCGGCCAGGACCTCTTTTTCTCCATGGCCCGGTTCACCGGTATAATCCGGTCTGCCCGCATGGCGCGCCAACCGCAGCACCTCATCCACTCTCTCATCCAGAACCGACTCCGCAATGCGCCCTTCCACCACCGCCCGGACAAGCTGTCTGTCGCTGTCCCCTGCGGTTCCGGGCATTTCCAGACTGCTGCCCGCTTCCACTCCGGCAATGTGGTCGTTGCTTCCGCCCCAATCCGTGATCACGGCTCCGTCAAATCCCCATTCCTCCCGCAGAATGTCCTGCAGTAAATGACTGTTTTCATTGGCGTATACTCCGTTGATCCTGTTGTAGGAACTCATGATTGCCCTGGGTGCTCCCTCTTTTACGGCTATCTCAAAACCCGTCAGATAAATCTCTCTCAGCGTTCTCTCGTCCACAACGCTGTCGCTGACCATGCGCATGAACTCCCGGTTGTTTGCGGCAAAGTGCTTCGGACAGGCAGCCGTACCGTTTTTCTGTATACCCCGTATATATGCCGCTCCCAATCGGCCCGTCAGACAGGGATCCTCGGAAAAATATTCAAAATTTCGTCCGCACAGCGGAAAACGCTTGATGTTCATGGCAGGTCCCAGCAGAACGTCTACACCCTGGGCCGCCGCCTCCTCGCCCAGAAGTTCCCCGATTTCTTCGCACAGCTGCGTATTCCAGCTGCACGCAATGGCGGACGCCGTGGGAAAACAGGTAGCCGGCAGGCTGGCATTCAGCCCCAGGTGATCTGCCGCCCCGGTTTGTCTGCGCAGCCCATGGGGACCGTCCGACAGATAGACCGCGGGGATGCCAAGACGTTTCACCGGTTTGGTGGACCAGATATCCCGCCCGGAGAGAAGCGCCGCCTTTTCTTCTATGGTCATTTGCTCTATCAATTCCCGCCGGATAAGTTCTTTTTTCAACGTCTCTTCCATCCCTCCTTCTGTAGTTGTAGGGCAATTATAACTTTTTCCGCAAAATTTTTGTGTGTTTTTGCACACTTTGTCATTTTTCATGCATAATCTGCATCTGTCATCTGCCGCGGACTTTGCGGGAATTCCTATCGGTCCGCCTTTCGACTCGGCAGAAAAATATTCGCCGCAGTTTTCACTCCGCAGCGGGTATTCTTTCATCCGTTTTTTCATCCGTTTTTTCATCCGTTTTTTCATCCGATTTCTTCAGTGGAATCAAAATTCTCAGTACAAACCAGTTGTTTTCCGTATGAAGCGTCATCATCCCCCGGTATTTCTCCACCGTATAGCGGATGCTTTTCAGGCCGTATCCATGGCTTCTTTTATCCGTCTTTGTGGTATCCGGCAATCCCTCCTTCAGATTAATCTTCTCCTCACAGTAGTTTTCCAGGCATATAATCAGAAAACTGTTCTGTGAAAAAATCCGCAGCTTGATCATCCGCTTGTCCGGATCGGGGTTCTTCTCCACATACTCAATGGCATTATCCAGCGCATTGCCGAAAATGCTGCAGATATCCAGCGTCTCCAGAAAATCCAGGAGCCCGCCGTCCGCCATACAGGTAAAACTGATGCCGTGGGAAACACAGTATGCGTTTTTCCTCGTGAGAATGGTATCCAGCACGCCGTTTCCCGTCACAATGCCGCTTCTGAAATCCCGGATCATTTTTTCCATTTCCTGCAGATAGGATTCTCTTTTCTCCTCGTCCTCTTCCATCCGGATCACATCGATCTGATGCTTCAGATCATGGCATTTCCGGTTGATAAATTCGCTGTTTTCCTTATAGGTTCTGTACTGCTCGTACTGCAGGTCAAACATATTCTGAATCGCAGAAAGTTCCCTGCGCAGAAATGTCTCATATCTCTGGTTCTGCTGAATATACAAAATGCAGAAGCCGCACAGATCCACCAGGGTCCGGATATGAAAGAGGCTCTGGCCTGTAGCGTTCCCCGACAGAGCGCTCTCCAGCACAAACCCTATATTGCTCATGGCATAAATAATGGTTGTCGCAATCGCCGCAGTCAGCATTTCTTTCGTCGTGACATGAATCCCTGTTTCCCAGTTCACAATGCGCTTTTTCAAAATGAAAATCAGCACGAACAGTACCGCATAGATAAGCGCCAGGAAAAGAAGGGCATTGCACATCGTATTCGCCATTCCGTTCCACACTGCAAAGCAGTACACCTGCCACTCCAGAGAGGCCACCACCTCCGATGTCACCAAGGCGCTGGCACACCAGTACACCGCGTCTTTCAGCTTCATCGCGCAGCTGATATAGATGACCAGCAGCATAAACAGAATATTCATCATGGTGCCCGGTATCCAGAGCTCGAAGGGAAATTTTCCTGCCAACTCCTGCAGCAGAATCTGACCGGCCGCCGCCAGCGCCAGAATGATGATCGTCCGGCACTTCCCGAATCTCTTTTTCAGAGGATACACATAGATCGCACAGGCAATCCACTCCGCCAGCGCCGTATAAATGCGGGGCATTCCCGGTTCCAACAGCAAAGTATTCATTTTCCCATTCCTCCCAGATAGTCCGTCAGCGCTTCCATAAAAGCTTTCTTCTTCGGTCTGCTGATCTGAATCTCATCATTTCCCACCAAAGCGGTATATTTGTCTATTTTTTCTACGTGGGCAAGATTGACAAGATATCCGTTATTACACCGGAAAAAACCCCTCCCGCACAGTTCCTGCTCCATATTTTTCATGGTCTCCAGAACGGACACCACCTCATCCTTTTTGTGGATATGAAGATAATGCCCCAGACTTTCTATATAATAGATCTCACTGGTGTCAATCCTGAGAACGCCTCCTCCTGTGCTGAGCACCAGATAATTTTTTGCCTTGTGCGCCAGATATAACTCCACTCTTTTCATATGCTCCGCAAAAGTAAAATAATTCAGAGGCTTCAGGAGATAATCCATGGCGTTTACCGCGTAGCCGCCTATAGCATACTGCACCATGTTGGTAATAAAAACCAGCACCACCTCGCTGTCCGCCCTCCGGATCTGTGTGGCCGCCGTCATACCGTCCATTTTTTTCATCTGGATGTCCATCAAAATGACATTGTAGACAGGTCGATAGTCGTTTACAATATCAATGCCGTCCTCAAATACACGGATCGTGAAACGGCTTCCGTTTTCTTTTTCATATTGCTGCAGATAGCGCTGCAGCGTCTTTCTCGTGTTGAAATCATCCTCCACAATGGCGATTCGTATCATCACAGGCCTCCGTCTTTCCGTGGTATGATTACTGTTCGGGCAGCCAGTGATACATTGCCTGGCCGGACGCCTGAACAGTATCATTGTATCAGACAATGTGTAAAATTCCAACTGGAAAGAGTTGCGCAGGGCATGCGGATATGGTAGAATGATGGCATACGGAGCAGGAAATTACCATATGAATCATGGTACTGTTTTGCTCCATTCAAAATAAGCAGGCATTCTTCTTTGCGGCACCCCGCATGACTTCATTTCTGAGATTCTGTCATTCAAAAATCCCTGCTTAACCCCAACTTTAAAATATCAGGCAGGGAAAAGTGACACAGTCTGCATTTTTCAAAGCGCAGGCTACCGCCATTTTACTCTGCGGAAAGGAGTAAAATGGGAGAACCAAACAATGCGTTGAATGTGTACATGAGCAGAGCTGACAGGATTCGCTCCGTTCTGGAATATTATCTTGGAGAAAAACTGCCGGAAGACTGGAACTGCGAAGAAATACAGGAAAGAAACGTATGCAGTGAGGAAAAATACAGTCAGGAGGATGATTTCAAGTATCGATACAGAAAGGCCGACCGTATTGAACCCGTCCTAAATCTTACTCTGTACTGGGGCAGAAAGGAATGGAAAGAACCATGTTCTCTGAAAGCTATGATGTGCGGAATAAACACGCTGCCTGAAAAACTGCAGGCTCTTGCAGGCGACTATCAGGTTCACCTGATTCAGATGCGCGCTATCGCGGAAGATGATCTGCAGAAGATGGACTCTGATCTGAAATACGTGCTTGGAATCATGAAGCGCACCGCTTCCCCCATACATTATAAAAGATATATCCGGGAGAACCGGGAATATTTCAGCAGAATACCCAAAAGCGCGGTGGATGTTATAAATGCATGCACCCATATAAAAAATATTCAAAAACATTTAAAATACACATTTCACGAGGAGAGCGGAGAGGAGGTGGCAGATATGTGCAAAGCACTGGATATCATAGAGAGGGATGCAGTGAAACGCGGATTAAAACGCGGCGTAAAACAGGGTATGGAGCAGGGTAAAAGAATCGGAACCCTGGCAACACTGTTCTCCCTGGTAAACGACGGACTTCTCAAATTGGACGAAGCCGCCAGACGTGCAAAGTTGTCCGAGGCGGCATTCTCCAAAGAAATGAAAAAAGCGGGATATTGATTCCTACCTGTAATATTGTGCCTGTGCGTCCCACAGCATACGGTATCTTCCGTTTTCCAGCTGCAGAAGTTCACTGTGCGTTCCCCGCTCTGCGATTTCACCTTCCCGGAACACCAGGATTTCGTCGCAGAAAATGCAGGAGGACAGGCGGTGGCTGATAAAGACTGCCGTTCTGCTTCCGGCAATCTCATGAAACCTGCCGTATATTTCGGCCTCGGCAATGGGATCCAGCGCCGCGGTCGGCTCGTCCAGAACGATAAAAGGAGTGCTCTTGTAAATGGCCCGCGCCAGCGCGACTTTCTGCGCCTCGCCGCCGGATACTGCCACGCCGTCCTCCCCGGCATCCTTGTACAGACAGGTCTCGATGCCGTCCGGCATCTGCATAAGCCTGTCCCCGAAACCGGCTTCCCGCAGACACCGCTCCACCTGTGCGGAATCGTACTGCGCGGCGCAGGAGACATTCTGGGCCAGACTCAGCGAGAACAGCCTGAAATCCTGAAACACCACCGCAAAAGCGGTCATGTATTCCTGATAATCGTATTTTCTGATATCGATCCCGTTTAAAAGGATCTCCCCCTCCGTGGGATCATAGAGTCTGCACAGCAGCTTGATAAACGTGGTCTTGCCGGATCCGTTCTCTCCCACGATGGCAAGACGCCTGCCCGCATGGATCTTTGCCGAGACATTTTTCAGCACAAAGCGGTCAGTGGCGGGGTATTTGAAGCTGACATTCCGGAACTCGATCTCATATTCATTATCGCCTCCGTCACAGAAAAAACGCTTCTCCACGGGGATCGTACCCTGATATTTCCTGTTTGGAATGTCCAGATAGTCAAACAATTCCTGCAGATATGTGCAGTACACTTCATTGTCGGAAAATATAAACATTAAGTCCTGAAGCCCATCCCCAAGTCTGGAGAGGACAGTGACATACTGGACTATGCTGCCCGCCCCGAATGCACCGTAAAAAGCCTTTGCAGCAACAAAAAGATAACATACTGCATTTACCAGACCGATCATGACGCGGGACAAAGCGGGAAAAAGTGCCATTCTCAGGATGCTTCCGCGATCCGCCTCCCCCTTTCGGATCAGCCCGTCCAGCACTTTCTCCGCCACAAAATTCTGTCCGTATATGCGCACATCCGCAGCCCGCTGCGTCATCATATACAAATCTCTGCCGAAAAAGGAATATACGCGGTTGAACCAGACTGTATCCTTACACCATTTTGTGAAAATCTTATTTTCTTTGACAGTGGCCCGGGAATGTCCAAAGCCGCCTGCGGCTATACACATTAGCAGGACAAAAATCCAGACAGGATGGTCGATGAATTTACTGCCGGACCGGGAAGCAAAAAGCGTAAAGGTCATGGCGGTCGAAGCGGCTATGTTTGTGAAAGCGCGAACCAGTGTGGACGTCCCCCATACAAGCTGTGCCAGGCCGTTTCCAAACATAAACAGATTCTCCTCGGCCTGTTTTTTCTGAAGCTGAATCCCGGCGTTCTCCAGATCGGCAAAGTCCAGGGACATCTGTTTATCCGAAAAGATTTTCCCGAACCAGCTCCACATCTGGGACTCCTTTTGACTGCACACTCTGCCCACCATACTCTTTGCCGCCGCAAAAAGGAAGTTTATTCCCGCCAGGCAGGACACATACAGGAGCAGCGTCTCCCACCTCTGCCGGGATGTGACCTCATTGATAATCTGCGCCGTAAACCATACCGATACAAAAGGCTGCAGAGAACTGATAAGTTCATACAGTGCTTTTCCCTGCGCCAGTCCCGGACAGTACTGTTTTAAAATTCCAAAACCCCTGGCGGTAACCGCGATCCGCCTGCGGACAGACATTTTCTTCATACCGTCACCTCCCCCGCATCATCCCGGTAGTATTTTGCCTGCGTCTCAAACAGGTTATAGTATTTCCCCTGTAAGTTCAGCAGACTCTCATGGGTTCCCTCCTCACAGATCACTCCGTTTTCCAGAAGCAGAATGCGGTCGCAGAAGCTGGTACTGGCCAGCCTGTGGGATATGAAAAGGGCTGTCTTTCCGCTGCTGATCCGACTGTAATTATCATACAGACGGCTCTCGGCAATGGGATCCAGCGCCGCCGTAGGTTCGTCCAGGAGCAGAACCGGAGCATTCTTATACAGCGCGCGCGCCAGCAGCAGTTTTTGAATCTCACCGCCCGAAAATTCCACCCCGTCATCATGTATCATCTTTCCGAATTCGCTGCCCGCGCCCTGCGGAAGCTGAAGGATCTTTTCCCAAAGCCCCGCCTCTTCCAGGCACTTACGGACTTTTGTCCGATCTGCCCTCTCCGCCGGTGTTTCCGCAACGATCTCCTCTATAGTGACAGGCAGGAGGCTGTACTGCTGAAATACGGCCGCAAACAGCTTATAATAATCCGTGCGATTGTACCGGCGGATATCGATCCCGTCATACAGCACCTGCCCCTGTGTAGGTTCGATCAGACCACAGATCAGTTTGACCAGCGTCGTCTTACCTGCGCCGTTTATGCCGACAATGGCCAGATGACCGGCAGGCTTGATCGTCAGGCTGATATCGCGCAGCGCATATTCTGACGCGCCCTCATACCGGTAACTCACGTTTTTAAGTTCGATGGTTCCCGGAATTTTATCGGCGGCTATAACCGTTTCACTCTCTCTGCAATATTTCTCCGGATATGCAAGATAAGACCTGAAATAATCAATCCTCCGGCTCCACTGATCCAGGGCGGCCGCCTGCGTCATGATCCCGTCAAGCCAGGATGAGAAACCCGCGGTCACCCCAAAATACAGAACAAAATCCGCCGCACCAATCTGTCCCTCCAGCACAAGAAACAAAAGATAAATACAGGCGGCGCTCTCCCGCACCAGTGTAAGACCGCTGTCACATACGGAAACGCCAAACACCCGGGACGTAAATCTCCGGTACCACCGGGCAGTCCCTTTCATCGCTTCCCCGAACAGGTCCGAAAACCATTCGGACATATGGTACAGCCTGATGTCTTTCGCGGAACGGATATCTCCGGAAACATTGTTGATATAGTCCATGCGCTGCCGGTAACCGATCCTCTCCCGATCATTCTCAGCCATCCATCTGATGATTGTTTTATTCAGGAAATATCCGGCTGCGGTTGTCACAACCAAAAGCAGTATAATGCCCGGATGCAGGCCTATCAGGAGGCCGGAATATACAGTCAGCCCCAGTAGACTCACCAAAAAGTTCATCAGCATATCATATATGCTGGTGAGCGGCGATCCATTGTTGCCGCAGCATTCAAAAGCCTCGCTCTGCAGCTTGCGGAATTTTTCGTTTTCCTGATTACAGTAATCCGTTGTCAGTCCTTTCACCGCCACACGCTTCATATAAAACGTATTCATACGAAGTCTCTGAAAAGAAATATACTTTCCAAAAAAATTTTCCCCTCCGGACATCAGGGCAATGCTTCCCATAAACAAAAGCACTGCCGCAGCCAGTTTGGAGAAACTGCTCCCAGCGGTAAATTTTTCAATGACCACTTTGGGCAGATATGTGGCCATAACGGCCAGCGCAACTTTCAGCGCTATGACAGCCCCGCACCAGAGAAGCAGTGAAAAATAGCATTCGGCGGTACATCGCAGACAGTATAAAACATTCTGTATCACAGAATGTTTCTCCAGAATCAGTTCATCCGCTTTCTTTCTGTTTTTTTCTTTGCTTTTCAATCGTTTCACCTCCTGACTCCATCCTATCAGGCTGTGGCTTTTGCGGCTTCATTCAGCGCGAACGGTTCAAAATCGAACCCGAATTGCACAGCAGCGGGAGCATTACCTCGGTGGCAAACACGCCCTCCTCGCTCTGCCGGTTTACATATCCGCTGTATTTTTCCGCAATGCGGTCGATGCGCGCCAGCCCCAGACCGTGGCCGTGCTCTTCCTTGACCGTAAGATATTTCCTGCCGGATCTTCTGATCTCGCCGCCTGCGGAATTCTGCACGGATATATAAAGCTGCTTTCTCAATATGCCCACATAGACCCGGATAAACCGGTCCGACGACGGCTCCTGGCGCAGGCAGGCTTCCAGGGCATTGTCCATCAGATTTCCCAGAATTATGCACAGGTCAATATCCGAAATATTCAGACTCTCCGGCACCACCGCCTTGGCGGAAATTCTTATGTCATGGGAGCGGATCAGCGACAGTTTGCTGTTTAATATGGCATCCACCATGACATTTCCCGTCCTGATTACGGTATCCACCGCCGTCAGGTCATCGTTTAATTTCAGCAGATAATCCCTGATCTGCCCGGGATGTTCCGTCAGCGCAAGCATGGTCTGAATATGATTGTGATAATCGTGCCGCCATCCCCGCATCTGGCTGTACATATTCTGCACCTCTTCACAGTGCCTTGCAATCAGTTCGTTCTGATCGTTTAAAATCCTCCGGTCGATGGCACGCCCAAACAACAGATCAAACAGTTTCATTCCGGATTTCCCTGCCCTTTCTGACACAGACCGCCCCCGCATTCCTCTATAAAAGCCCGGTTCATCAGGTGATATGCGCTTCTCGCCAGGGGGATCGTCCTTCCGTCTTCAAACACCACACTGTTTCTGGTAACACATACAACATGCCGCATCCCTGCCACATAGGAACGATGACAGCGGACAAATCCTTCGCCAAGCATTTCTTCCGCCTCCGAGATAGAAAGCTTCGTTTCATACTTCCGGTCCCGGGTGTAGAATGTGACCTTATGGGAAAGAACCTCCGCATAGAAAATGCTGTCCGCGGGAACACGCTGGCTGACTCCCTCTGTGCGCAGCAGAATCATCCGTTCCTTTTTGACCACATTCGCGGCGGCTCTGTCCAG
>JAAVAG010000056.1 GCA_014804185.1 Lachnospiraceae bacterium | reverse complement strand
GGATTCCACAGATTCAGGCACTGCAGATACTGGAAATTCATGCGGGTATATTTGTCAATGTGCGTGGTATGATGGCTGTATTTGCTGATTCCCAGCTTGAAGCTGTACTTTCGGAGCGTTTTCATGTACTGTGTCCAGGCATCGTTTCCGTATTTTTCCAGAAATAACCTGTGGCCTTTAAACATGGAAATATTCCAAATACAGTCGATAGTGTCTATGGGATGACTGACGCCATAAATATCTGTAATAGATTCATATCCCCACTCTTTCAGAATGGACCGAAACGGGACATATACGGAATATCCTTTGATAAAGGGCAGTCTGACCTGGGCGCCAATGGCAGAGTAGTCCAGTCCAAGCTGTGCGCTGATATGTTCCATAAACTCATGTTCGTGACATCCGCATCCGTCAAAGGGAGAAAGGGTTATGTCCCGACAGCCTTCTCTGACTTCTCTGGCCATATATGTTTTCGTCTGACCGGTCTGCGGGTCGGTAAATTCCTTTTCCTGTGCTGCGACATACTTGATGAACTGATTCCGCAATACCTTTTCATATTCCCCGATAATAACAATATTGGGCATATAGCCACAGATGAGGGTGCAGGAACTGAAAGGCAGACATCTCTGGGCCTCATATTTGGAAATCACGCATTCTTTGACCGGGATGTCCATCTGTGTGATCCTGTACAATTCCTCAAACATCTGGTCGCACACAAAGGCGGTAATACCGTCTTTCCCCTGTGAAGCGGATTTGCCAAAGCGGGTGTAGTGTATGTTGTTGTACAAAAAACCTTCGCTTAAAAGACGCCTCAGTTCCGTTTCCTGTCTGGGATTTTTTCTGGCGACGATGAGAATGATTTCGCTGACATGAGACGTTTCCTTTCCTCTGAGCCTTTCGATCTGATCAAGCAGGAGGGAATTGTCCTGTGCGATCAGGTATCCCTTCTGCGCTGCAGTGTCGCTGTCCATAGTCACGTCAAATTTCTGATTGATCAGTTCCTGGATCGGAAGTTTGAGCATTGTATACTGTGCAGTCTCCGTCATAGCATTTCCCTCCTTGCCGCATTAGCCATACATTCTTTGTCAAAAGCCAGATCCCTGGCAATTCTCCGGGCAATGGCGGATCCGCTGGCATTGTTGTTTTTTCTGCAGTCTGTGTTAAAGTCCGACGCGTAAATAATTCCGCCAAATGTTCTGTGATCCGCAGGGTGATTTCCTGTTTTGTAGACTTGCTGTTTCATGTGAATTGTGTTTCCTCCTTTTTTGAGATCGAAAATATGTTCTACTCTATATTTCTATATTTGTTTTTGAAAAAACGAAAAATACGAATGCGACTGGTGGAGTGTTTTTACTGCAAATTACCTGTTGACAAAACAGAACGTTTGTTCTATACTATTGCTTACAAAGCAGAACAAAAAGAAGAATGGTCCGGAAATGGAAATGTCAGGACGGATAACAGGGGAAAGAAACGGAAACACGGAATGAATCAGATCGAAACTACAATCAACGAATTTTATGCGAATGACCAGAGGAAACTGAGACAGATATGCGACAGGGAAATGTCAGGATTTGGCGGTTTATCACCAAAGGATTATGATGATTTCTATTCACGGGCAGGATACGAGCTGAATCTGGCGAGGGAAAAATATGATCCGTCAACCGGAAAATCCTTTTTTGAGTATGCCTGCGGTGTGATCAGGTTTTCCGTTCGGAAAGAGATGACGGACAGGAACAGGGCAAAAAGACGGGTTGTGGTAGAAAAAGAGGCGGAGGACGGGAAAGGAAACAGGGTAAAAAGAAAGGAATACATTGCCGATGTCTCAATAGATGCGCCCATTGGGGAGGAGGACGGTCTGACCATAGGCGATATATTACCGTCTGATTTTGATATGGAAGCATGGATTATGAAAGCGGAGAGGGAGGAGTATTCTCCTGAAATGCAGGCGTATCTGAGCAGACTGTCCAAAATGCAGATCAATGTTCTGGAACTGACTGCGGATGGGCATTCACAGGAAGAAATAAAGAGAATGCTGCAGATTGACAGCGCTTTATACAGCGACTGCATTGCGGCGATCAGATCATATAGAAATACAAAGTGTATCACAGGATTGATGAGGAGGGGATAGCAATGCTGGATGAGTACAGAATCGAGCCTTTAAGCGTAGGGCAGTATCTGGATGGCGTAAACTGCGAGGATATCAAAACGGATCAGGCGGTGCAGAGGAGTTTCTGCTGGAATAAGGAAATGATGAATGCGCTGATCTACAGCGCTCTGTCAAGAAAGATCTATATTCCAAATCTGATTCTCGCGGAAGAGAAGAGGGAGAACGGAACAAAACAGACCTTTGTGGTGGATGGAGGTCAGAGGACGGAGGCTCTCTACCAGTTCAAATATGGCGGATATCGTATCACAAACAATATAAGAAGCTACATGATTCCCTATAAAAAGAAGATTACCGACGAAAAGGGGGACTGTGTGAGAGACGAATATGGAAATATTCAGTATGAGATGGAGAAATATGATATCAGAAACAGGACATATGAGGAAATGCCCCAGGAATTGAGGAGCAAGTTTGACGGATGCCCGCTTACTACGATTATCTATCAGGATTGCACCACGGAGGAAACCTCGGAACTGGTTCTGCTCTATAACAATCATGTCGGGATGAATGTCTCACAGAAATCCCTCACATACGTGGGAAAATTCGCGGATGAGATAAAGCGGATCAAGGACAGCAGCAGGTTTTTAATGGACTGCACATTTTTGAGTGAGAATGAAAAGAAAAAAGGAGTGTGGGAACGCGTGATCTCGGAAAGTGTGATGGCTGTCAGTCATTTTGAACACTGGAAGAAGAGTCCCAGGGATATGTGCGATTATCTGAATCACAATTCGTCCGTAGATGAATTCAGGAGAATAGAAGCATATTTTAACAGACTGATTCCCTACACGGATAAACTGGAAAACAGAGATATCGCAGCGCTGTTTACAGCGAAAAATTTATTTGTCTGGATGATACTTTTTGACAGGTTTTCCCGTATGGGGCTTCCGGATGATAAGTTTGGCAAGTTTTTAAACAGCTTTGTAAAGCAACTGCGTTTCCGGAAGGTGAATGGGCAGGACTGGGATGAGATCGATGCAGACCGCCATACCAAGGACAGAAGCCTTGTCATAAAAAAGGTGGAATATCTGGAGTCGCTGATGGATGCTTTTCTGGAGGATAGCGGCAATCTCGCGGAGGAGGATGGCATCGTATCCTTTGTTGCGGACTGCATTGGCCTGGATGCGGCAATCGTGCGGGATGATATGGATCTATATGAAGAATCGCTGGACAGGCTGCAGCTGAACGCAATCAAGTATGGATCCAGGCTGCTGGATCCGGAAAATCATCCCTCTCTGCTGGCGATGATGGCCTGGTCCTACCAGTGCGACAGAGATCTGGACGAGTGGATGAAAGATTATGCGGAAAAAAATCGCGCCTATCTGGTGGATCAGAAGAAGAATTTTATACAGATGAAAGCGGATTTTGAACGCTATAGTCAGGCGGAGAAAAGAAGCGCATAAGAGATAGCAAGATAGTTTCAAATGACCTGTGAAAGGGGAGATAAGCGGATGAGTCTGATTGGTTATGCATTAAAAATGGCAAAAGAATATTATGACCCTGTGACATACGATCATGCGCTGCGGGTTGCCACCTATCTGGCGGACAATGAGATGATTCCCGACAGCATAGAAGATAACTGTATTGCCCTGGGGATCATGCATGATCTGCTGGGAGATACCTGTTATGGCATGCGGGGGGAGGAGGTGGCAGATCCGCATTTCAGGAAATGCTTGGAGATCATCGCAGAGCCGATAGACGCGGACGACGCAGAATATATAAAAAACATCAAAGAAAACGCACGGATGTATCCGGAGGCTTACTGGGTGAAAATAGCGGATATAAAGGATCACCTGGCGCAGACAAATACTTTGACAAATAAGCGGAAGAACAAATATCTGAAAGTTTTGGCCGGGTTACTGTAAATGCAAATGGCGGAGATTTTTCTTTCTGCTTACCGCAAAAAATAAAAGCCTCAAAAAACCTCGCAAATACAAGGTTTTTAAGATTTCTTAAAGTAGCGAGAGGGGGACTTGAACCCTCGACACAGTGCCAGTTTTTCCCATAAATACGGCATTTTTCGGATTTTATGTTGATTACCTTTGATTACCTGGTAATCATATCGGATACAAGCTAATCGTTTGCCCAGAAAGGAGAAGTTCTGCACATCGTAATTGAATATTTGGACACATAAATAAGTCCCACAGCCTGCTGTACATCTAAATGATTATCAGCCGCTTGTGAGGCTTATTTTGATGCCTGAATTTATCACATGAATATAGCAAGCATCCATCTATTATGGCAACTTAAAACTACATTTCATTGGCAATCCAAATATATCGAAAATGAAATAACCAAGGAGTGAACACAGATGTATGGAAAGGTAACGCAATATTTTCGCAAAAGGAATTACGGATTTATCCGTGGAACGGACGGCAACACATATTTTGTCCACTACAACAATCAGAATGGTGAATACCTTGCGCCCGGGTATTATGTGTACTTTAAACCATTCCAGAACGACAGGAGCGATTACAACGCAAAAAACATAATGGTGATTGAGACACCGGAAAGGAGCAGATAATGGCAAGACGTATCAATAACATGGATGAACTGCAAAAGGCGTTACAGCCGACACTTATAAAAATGGTAGATGAACTGGCGGAGAATGTGTATGAGACTTTAAATTATTTTCTGTTGGATTATTACACAGGATGGACTCCATCAAGCTACCGGCGGACAATGGATTTTCTGAGATCAGCGGTAAAAGTAGATGCAAAACCCTACAGAGGCGGTGTAAAAGCAAGCGTATATATAGACTACGATAGTCTGGATGATTATGTAGGCGCAACCGGCTACCAGGTGGCTAAATGGGCGAACGAGGGAAAACATGGCAATCTGACAGTAAATCATAAGCCCCATGTATGGGACGATACCATGGATGAGACTGTCAATAACGGCAGTCTGCTGAAGCTGGCAATAAAGTATTTGAAGAGTAAAGGATTTTCAGTAAGTTAGGGAGGAATATGCATGGCAGTATTAAAGAAAGAATTTATAGACAGAATGGCAGAAAATGGCGGTATTACGAAGAAAGCCGCTAGATTAGGATTTGATTTATTCATTGAAACGCTTATGGAATATATGAGTGAAAATGAAAAAGTGATGTTTTCAGGATTTGGCAGATTTGAGATGAAAATGGCAAAAGAGAAAAAGTGCAGAAATCCACAGAGTGGAGATGCATGTATTGTACCGGAACGCAGGAAGATGAAGTTTTATGCAAGTGATACTCTGGCGAGCCAGATAGAAGAAATGGAAAGAGAGGATTAAGTACATATGAACCAGAAAAACAGAACGCCAAATTGTGCTGAATGCGAATTTATGAAAGAGTATGATTATGGCAAGAGGATTTATTATTGTGACCATGCAGAAAGAATTGACGAAATGGGGAAATTAAGTGTGGATTATCCACCAGAGACAATCCCTGAATGGTGTCCGTCGCAAAAAGTAAAGGGATAACATTTAGACGACTGCTGCCGGTAAAGCAATATTGTATCAGGATTTAATGGCAGCAGATCTCTATACAAAAAAGAATGGGGTAAGAATCTATGCAGTTCAAAGAATTAGAATGGAAAGACATTACATCTGATGGTGTGATTGCCTGTAGTACATGCGAATTAAGTATATGCGGATGGATTAAAATAGAATTCCGTATTAATCATGAATCCAAAGAAAATAAGTATTATCTGTACTCTTTCGGCAAAGGTGGTATTAGGAGATTAGAGCCTGTGAAGTATGATTCTGTAGAGTCTGCAAAGAATGCGGCCTATAGGATATATAGCAATGAGATGGCAAGGATCAAGAAAGCGGTTGATTTTCTGATTTATACTGAAAGTAGTATTGAAGATGATTGATAGCAAAATGGTGTTGAGTGAAATACTGAAGCAAATATTCGCTTGAGAATAAATAATTGCCATTATAGAGCAGGCAAAATAAACTGTATATAGAAATTCAAGAAATTCTGATAACTATTAACCGTTTCTATTGTCCAAATCTAGACAGTGAAATATCCAAATATGAAAACTGAATACCAAAAAGAAATAATCAGAGGATTCGGTAATTTTTCCAAGTCCTCTTTACCATGCAAAAAGTCAGCATTTTGATTTATAGGATAAACAAGTTAAGCACGAAAATTTTTGTGGAGTTTTTGAAGTGACTGAGAACCAAATGGAGAAATGTAAATATGTGATGTCCCGAAATGGGATGTCACATGAAAAGAGAAGTAGAAAAAGAGAAATATTATTTTAATGACTATTTTAAGTGTTGGAGGTCTATTTTTATGAGCAATAAAAAGTATGCATACAACTATGATATTGAAGAATGTAACCAGTTATTTAAGAGGGGAGTATTCCCTATCGGTTGTGGGAAACATGACAAAACAGGAAATGTATTTCATGTATTCTGCGTGAGCAGTAGATATTTGAAAGTATTAGATGATATCCGATTTCTTAATTTACGAGATGCTGAAAATAACCGGACTCCACGTTAGTACAAAAAATTGCTTTATACACTTGAAAAAATC
>JAAVAG010000055.1 GCA_014804185.1 Lachnospiraceae bacterium | reverse complement strand
CGCGTATGCCCCGTCTTTCTTCAGCAGCTGCTCATGACTGCCCCTCTCCGCGATCCTGCCCTGGTCAAATACCACGATATCGTCGCAGAATCGGCAGCTGCTCATACGGTGGGAAATATAGATGCTGGTCTTATCCTTTACCATCTCGTGGAATCCCTCATAAACCTGCGCCTCGCTGATGGGGTCCAGGGCCGCCGTTGGCTCATCCAGCACCACAAACGGCGCATCCTTGTACAGCGCCCGGGCCAGGGCCAGCTTCTGGGCCTCGCCGCCGCTGATGTCCGTGCCGCCCTCCTTGTTTTTAAACAGAAGTGTGTCCACGCCCTGGGGCAGATTCTCCACAAACTCCGCCGCGCCCGCTCGTTCCAGGCTGTCCCTGAGCTTCTCTTCATCCCGTTTATACCCGGCCGCCACGTTCTGCCACAGCGGAAACGCGAACAGTTTAAAGTCCTGAAACACCACGCCGAACAGTTCCCTGTATTCCTCCTCCTTATACTTTCGGATATCGATGCCGTTTAAGGTGATCATCCCCTCCGTCGGCTCATACAGTCTGCACAGCAGTTTGACAAAGGTAGTCTTGCCTGCGCCGTTTTTTCCCACAAGCGCCAGCTTATTCTTCATATTGATCTTACAGTTGACATGCTTCAGTATCATATCCTCACTGCCCGGATAATGAAAACTCACATCGCAAAACGCGATCTCATACTCCCCGTCCAGACGTTTTTCCACGGGAATCGTGCCGTTTTGGTGGCTGCTCTCCATTTTCATGAGTTCCAGAAAATCCTGCATGATAATGCAGATCTGCCGCAGCATGGAACTGTTTCCGCCAAACCGGAGAAACCCCTCCGACAGCCTTGTCATAGCCCCTGCATACTGGGTAAACGCGCCCACGGTGACGGCACCTGCCAGGGCTTTTACCGCTACAAACAGATAACTGAATGCCACGAAAAAACCATTTATGACATCGCGTCCCAGTACCCCCTGATTTTCCGTGTCGCACATTCCTGCATAGAATACCTCTCCTCTCCGGCAGTCCCGCTCCACATTGTGCATCATCATGCCCTTCATGTCGTAGATGCGGACGACCTTTGCCGCCTGCAGACTTGTCAGCACCCGGTCCAGCATGTAACTCACCTGCGTTTCCGCCCCTGCATGCTCCGACCTGTATTTCTCCACCCGACTCGCCATTCGGGTGTTTTGCTTCCGGTAAGCCAGAACCGTCACCCCGGCAGCCGCAATCACAAGCACTGCCGATACCGCAGGATGCGCTGCCAGTGCCAGAAAAGTATGCCCGGACGCCGGTCTGCTCAGGCACAGCGCCATGATCAGCCCTATGGCGGCCCCGATGTCCAGCACGCTCCCCAGCATTGTCTGATAGCGGTCCAGAACCGCCTCCAGTCCTCCATACATACCCGCGGCGCGCTCGGAGAGAAATATCTTATCCGTCACCTGCGGCTGTTCCATGGTTTCAAAATCCAGCATAGCCGCTTTCCTGCGCAGCATTACGGCAAAAGCCATTTCACACCGCTCGGAGGATCTGGAACCGGCCACGGCTATCAGTCGTCCGACAAACCCAAGCAGCAGTGCGCTCAGGGCAAGCAGTGCCGCGCAGAGCATTCCCTCCCGGAACTTTCCCGCAAGCAGCAGATCGATCAGACGTGCTGTCAGAAACAATCCCAGATAACCGCCGGCCACATCCAGCACACTGCTGATAATGCGCAGCGGAATCGCCGAAGAATCCACCCCGTGAGCGATTTTCAGCAGTTCTAATCCCGTTTTATGAAAGCCCAGGGCCTGGTCAATCTTTTGGGCAATTTTCCCGCCAGGCCTTTTTTCACTGTGCTTTTTTTCGTTGTGCTCTTTCTCACGCATTGCACGTTCCTCCCTCCTGTATTTTCTCATTTCCCGGTTCGCCGCCGGTCATCTCCCCCTGTTTCTCATAGTACTGCGCCTGAGTATGGAACATAAACGCGTAAGCGCCTTTCCTGGCCATCAGCTTTTCATGGTTTCCCTCCTCCGTGATCCTGCCGTCCTCCATGTACAGGATGCGGTCGCAGAACCTGGTGGAACTGAGCCGGTGGGAAATAAAAATGCTTGTCTTTTCTCTGGTCATATCATGATATTTTTCATACATTCTGCTTTCTGCTATTGGATCCAGAGCCGCTGTGGGCTCATCCAGGATCACCACAGGCGCGTCCTTATACAGCGCTCTGGCCAGCATCAGCCGCTGCATCTCGCCGCCGGAGAGGTTGATACCCCGCTCGTCCAGTTCTTTGCCGATACTGGTCTGTTCTTTCTCCTCCATCGCCTGCACTCTCTCCCATAAATCCGCCTCCCGCAGACTCCTCTCCAGCCTGCCGGGATCCGTCTCCTCCGGAGACTTGCAGGAGACATTGTCAGCCAGCGGAAAGGCAAAGGCAAACACATCCTGGAACACCACCGCAAACTCTTTCCGGTAAGCCGCGGGCGATATTTCCCGCACATCCCGCCCGTCCAGCAGAATTCTGCCGGAGGTGGGACGGTACAGGCCGCAGATCAGCTTCACCAGCGTGGATTTTCCCGCCCCGTTGACCCCCACCAGAGCGATCTTCTCTCCCGGTGTGATCGTCAGCGACAGATCCTTAATGGAGTCCTCCTCATTTCCCTCATACCGAAAAGACACATGCTCCAGACGGATTTCATGGGTTTTTCCCGGGTCAGCAGGCATCTCGCTCCCGCCGTGCTCCGCATGGGAAAATTCCAGAAAATCCCGGTAGAGGTTCATGGGATGGCTGTTCTCCAATATCCCGTTCACCGCATCCGTCAGCGCGCTCATCCGCCCGCTGAAACTTGCCACGATTCCCACATAGAGCAAAAATGCGGCCAGATCCATCTCCCCCTGCTCCATTTGTGCAATCAGGTAGCCATAGACCAGCAGATCCCTGACAAGCGCCACAACATGCCCTGTCATGACGGCGATGTTGCCGCAGCCTCTCATCTTTCTGGCCCAGCGTTCCATCTCTCCATAGATTCTGTCGAATTCTTCCTGAAACCATTCCCACATGCGGTAGATCCGGATATCCTTGCCGCTTGCGGGCACCAGCGTCTCGCGCTTCAGATACCTGAAGTCCTGCTCCTCGACCTTGTAGTACTTCTCCCTGTAAGGTGTTTTGCGGCTGTCTGTCAGAATATTCACAGCCATCACCGCTCCCGTCGCCAGAAACAGCAGCAGCAGAATCCAGATCTGTATTCTCCCGATCATGACAGAATAGACCGCCAGACCAAAGAAAGCCACGGCTGCGTTTCCGTAGGCTCCCAGGTAGGCCTCGATCCCCCTGCCGTTGCCGCTGTAGATATTCTGCATCCCGTCCCGAAGTTTCTTCTGGCCCCCGCTGTTTTCCAGTTCCTGGTAATCCGCATCCATCACTGCGCCGAAAAGTTCTGTTTCCATTCGGATCCGCAGCATAAATCTCCCTTTCCTGTCCATGCCGGACAGATATCCTCTTGCAATCTGCAGAACCTGCAGGGCAATCACATATCCGGCAAGCAGCAGAAAAATAACAGTCGGCTGTTTTCCGCTGCCCAGCAGATACACCACCACACTGGGCAGCGCCATGGCCGCAAAAGGCTGGATCACCGACAGAGCCACGCTTCCTGCCATAGCCGCAGGATAACCCGCTCCCATCACTCTGGCGTATCTTCCGAACGCATCCCGGCAGTTTTTTCGGATCTGATATTTTTTAAAGTCCATAACCTGCTTCTCCTCCGTTCTCCTGTTTTCTTACACTATAATGTGAAAATCCCCCAAAAGGGGGATTTTCGCACGAAATGCTGCTTTTTTCACATGAAATGCATCAAACCGAACGGCGTTTCTACAGGGGCAGCGTGACCTCCGCCGCAAAGATGCCCGGCTCGTTGGCCAGTGTCAGATAGCCCTCGTACTTGTCCGTCAGCGCTTTGACCCGCTTCATACCCAGTCCATGGCTGCCGCGCTTCTGGGTAATATAGTTTCTCTCGTTAAAGTTCAGTTCCTCTCTGGCGGAATTCTGCACGGAAATATAGAGCTGTGCCCGGTTCACTACCATATAAATCCGCAGAAAACGCTGATCGGCGGGAATCTTTTCGCATGCCTCCAGCGCATTGTCCAGCAGATTGCCCAGCAGCACGCACAGATCCACATCCTCCACGGAGAGTGACGCGGGAAGAACCGCCCGGCAGTTGATCCGGATCTCCTTTTTTCTGGCCAGCGTCAGCTTGCTGTTCAGTATGGCGTCCGCCATCAGATTTCCTGACTTGACGGTGGAATCTATGCGGTCCAGGTCCTGCTCCAGATCATCCAGATAATGCCTCATCTCCTGTATGCGTCCCGCCGCAAGCTGCGCTTTCATCACCTGGAGATGATTGTGATAATCGTGTCTCCAGCCCCGCATATCCAGATAGATTTCCCGGATCTCCTGATACTGCTGTCCCATAACATCCCGCTGGAATATCTCCGCCCTGCTCTCAAAACTCCGGTGATAGGAGGACAGCGCGCCCTCCAGAGCCAGAAACAGCAGCATCTCCAGCACCAGAATCCCCGCCAGAAGTCCCGCATCCATACTGCTTTGTTCTCTCCACACATAAAAACCCAGCAGTCCGTATATGGCCATGCACAGTGCGCTGCTGCGCACCCGCAGATAGTCCCGCTGAAAATTCAGCAGTATCAGAAAGAGCGCAGACACCGCTGCGCACAGCGCCACGCATGCCGCCGGGCTCTCCGCCGCTGCGCAGACAGCACACAAAATGCCCGGCGCCAGTACTTTCCCCCACTGTTCCCGGAAAGGTCTGGCGTCATAAAACAGGACATATAAAAACAGGATCAGGGTGACCGCAAGCCATACGCCCACGCGCATCCAGACGCCGCCCTCCGGTTTCAGCAAAACGATGCTTCCCTGCACCGTCAGCACACCGGCAAAGGTCATTCCCCACACGGTGATCCTCTTAATGCGTCCCTTTTCCAGATCACAGATCTGCTCGATATAATAATGGTACAGCGCAAGCCACAGCAATAGGATCACCGTCTGCGCCGCCGCATCCGTCTGCATCATCTCTGCTCCTCTCCTCCCTTACGGCTCCGTTTCGCGGACTGCTTCCGCACACTGTCTGCGATAATATTTCATATAAGCCCGGTTCAGATCCTCCCATTTCCCCCGGGCAATGGGAATCGGCGTTCCGTCAGCCATCTGCACATCTTTTTTGCCGATCCTCTCCACATACTCCAGATTGACCAGATAAGACCTGTGGGGTTTGAAAAAAGTCCCGCTCTCATCCGCCAGTTCCTGTTCCATCTGCAGAATGCCAGCCTTACAGCAGATCCCTGCGCCGTCCCTCCGACGCAGGACAGTGTCATGTCCGTCGCTCTCCAGATAACAGAT
>JAAVAG010000054.1 GCA_014804185.1 Lachnospiraceae bacterium | reverse complement strand
TCGGGAACAGTTCGTTTTTGTATGGATCATTTCATGAGAAAGAAGATATTGATTACACATAAATCACAGTTTAGGAGGCGTATATGAGGGAAAAATATGAGTCTTTGGCTTTAGTTGATCTGAAAGCGATCGCGAAAGCACGGGGCATTAAAGGCGTTTCCACCATGAAGAAAAGTGCCGTGGTGGAGGCGATGCTTGCTGAAGATGAAAAGGATAAGGCGGTCAGAGAGGCGAAGACAGCGGAAGAGAGTGCGCCGCAGGAGACGGTGAGAAATCAGCAGAGAGCGGCGCGGCGTCCGCAGAGGAAAGAGACAGAACGCGGGCAGCAGAAAGAAACGGAACGCCCGCAGCAGGAGCGCACGGCAGGTCAGCAGTCCGGGAATGCATCCCAGGAGCGCGTGGCAGAACAGCAGTCCGGGAATGTGCCTCAGGAGCGCGCGGCAGAACAGCAGTCCGGGAATGCGCCTCAGGAGCGCACGACTGAACAGCAGTCCGGAAATGTGTCTCAGGAGACCGCGAGACCAGCAGGGAATTCTGAGCGCGGCAGTGCGTACGATTCTACTTCCTTTCCGGCGGAACTGGACAGCGGAATTGAGGCCAACGGTATTCTGGAGGTAATGCCGGACGGGTATGGCTTTATACGCTGTGCGAATTATATGCCGGGAGACAACGATGTGTATGTCGCGCCCAGTCAGATCCGCAGATTTGGCCTGAAGACCGGGGATGTGCTGGTGGGAAACAAGCGCACCAGGACTCAGCAGGAGAAATTCAGCGCTCTGTTGTTCGTAAAGACGATTAACGGCTATACGGTGGAGGAGGCCATCAAGCGAAGAAATTTCGAGGACATGACGCCGATCTTCCCCGATAAAAGAATAAAACTTGAAACATCCGGCAGCAGTGTGTCCACGCGGATCATGGATCTGCTCAGTCCTGTGGGCAAAGGGCAGAGAGGCATGATCGTATCTCCGCCTAAAGCGGGCAAAACCACTTTGCTGAAAGAAGTGGCCCGGTCCATACTGAGGAATTCACCGGAGATGCATATGCTGATTCTGCTGATCGACGAGCGTCCGGAGGAAGTGACGGACATGAAAGAGGCCATCAAGGGACCTAATGTGGAGGTCATCTACTCCACTTTCGATGAACTTCCGGAACATCATAAGAGGGTGTCCGAGATGACCATTGAGAGAGCCAAGAGACTGGTGGAGCATGACGAGGATGTGGTGATTCTGCTGGACAGCATTACGAGACTGACCCGGGCCTACAATCAGGTGGTTCCTCCCAGCGGGCGCACGCTTTCCGGCGGTCTTGATCCGGCGGCCCTGCACATGCCAAAGCGATTTTTCGGCGCGGCGCGCAATATGCGGGAAGGCGGCAGCCTGACGATTCTGGCTACGGCGCTGGTGGATACCGGCAGCAAGATGGATGATGTGGTTTATGAGGAGTTCAAGGGAACGGGCAATATGGAGATTGTGCTTGACCGTAAACTGTCTGAAAAACGTATTTTCCCTGCTGTCGATATTCAGAAATCCAGCACCAGAAGAGAGGATCTGCTTCTGAACAGAGAGGAACTTGAGGCCATCAATATTATCCGCAAATCTTTAAACGGCATGAAGTCTGATGAGGCGGCAGACCGCATATTGGACATGTTCATGAGAACCAGAAACAACAGAGAATTTGTTGCCATGGTAAAGAAGATGAGGATTGTGTAAGTGTCGTAACTTTTGCTGTGTTTTTGAAAAAAGAACTTGCATATATATTTTAGTCATGGTACAATGTAAACGCTGTTTGTGGTGGCATAAGCAGTGAGGATGCGAATATTGAATAATTTACTTAAATATAGAGAGGTGAAAGAGATGAAAGAAGGAATCCATCCCCAGTACTACCAGGCGACCGTTACCTGCAACTGTGGCAACACATTCGTAACCGGATCTACCAAACCGGAAATCCATGTGGAAGTTTGTTCCAAATGCCATTCGTTTTATACCGGTCAGCAGAAGACTGTAAGAGCCGATGGACGTATTGACAAGTTCAATAAGAAGTACGGCGTACAGAGCAAATAAAAAAGTTTGCAGGAAAAGGTTGAGGTATTTTTATCTCAACCTTTCTTAAACATAAGGATGGCACGTAGAGCGTGACATCCATTGTTTTCATAAGGGTAACACGCACAGCGCGCTGCCCGCTGTCATCCGATCAGCCGACCTGCGAAGCATGTCGGCGTTTGGCGGTAGAAGAAAATACAAAGACGGAATCTGGAGAAGAATCAGGAGAACCATATGAGAAGAAGGAGAGGCAATATATATTCCGGAATCGGCGGGCAGGCCGTTCTGGAGGGGATTATGATGAAAAATGAAGACCGTTATGCGGTAGCAGTCAGAAAGCCGGACAGGGAGATCGAAGTGGAGGTAGAAAATTACCGCGGCTTGCTGCACGGAAGCAGACTGAAAGAAATCCCGTTTATCAGAGGGATTTTTAATTTCATCGATTCCATGATACTGGGGACGAAATGTCTGAATTATTCGGCATCTTTTTATGAGGATGAGAACGCGAAAGACAAAGCGGCGGACAAGGCGCTGAATAAGGTATCCCGGGGAAACGGAGAAAAGATTCTTTCTGCGGTTGTGACGCTGGTCGCCATTGCACTGGCCGTCGGACTTTTTGTCGTGCTTCCGTATTATGTATCCTCCCGGTTTGAGGGATATATCCGCAATGCTTCACTGCTTGCAATCATTGAGGGCGCGATCCGTATTGTTATTTTTGTTTTTTATGTCTTGGCGATTACGCTGATGAAAGATATCAGGCGTCTGTATATGTATCATGGGGCGGAGCACAAATGTATCAACTGTATAGAGCGAGGAAGACCGCTGACCGTCAATAATGTGATGAAAAGTTCCAGACTGCACAGGCGCTGCGGAACCAGCTTTATCTTTTTTGTCATGCTGGTCAGTATTATTCTCTTTTTCTTTATCAGAGTGGAAAACCCGGTCTACAGAGTGGGGCTGCGGCTTCTGCTCATACCGGTAATTGCAGGAATCTCTTATGAGATTATCCGGCTGGCGGGCAGAAGTAATAATATCATTATAAGAATTTTATCCTTTCCGGGCATGCTGATACAGCGTCTCACAACCAAAGAGCCTACCAGAGAGATGGCGGAGGTTGCCATCGCAGCTGTGGAGGCGGTATTTGACTGGAGAGCGTTTCTCCGTGAAAAATACGGATATGAGGAAGAGGATCTGACCTGATGCGTTACCGGGAGTGTTATGAAAAAGGTGTGCGCAGACTGCAGGAGGCGGATGTGCCGGAGGCAGGGCTGAATGCGCTGCTGCTTCTGGAATATGTGTGCGGAACCGGCCGCAGCGATCTGCTGGCACACGGGGACAGACCGCTGTCTCTGGGGCAGATGGAACAATATGAGGAAATGTTTGCAAAGAGAGCAAAGCGCATGCCGCTGCAGCAGATCACAGGGGAGCAGGAATTTATGGGGCTGGCTTTTCGTGTGAACAGGAATGTGCTGATTCCAAGGCAGGATACGGAAATTTTGGTGGAGCAGGCGCTGAAAGCGCTGAAACCGGGGATGCGGATTCTGGATCTGTGTACCGGGAGCGGATGTATTTTGATCAGCCTGCTTGCTTTTGCGCCGGAGTGCAGCGGGCTGGGTGTGGATATTTCCGCCGGGGCGCTGGAAGTGGCGGTAGAAAATGCGGAAAGGATACTTGCGGAGGGCAGTATGCGGGCAGACTGGCTGCAGAGCGATCTGTTTGAGCAGGTGGAGGACGTGTATCATGTCATTACGGCAAATCCGCCCTATATTCCCACAGGCGCGCTGGAGGGACTGATGCCGGAGGTGCGGGATTACGAGCCGGTGCTGGCTTTGGACGGCAGGGAGGACGGATTGTTTTTCTATCGCCGGATAGCACGGGAGGCGGAGCGGTATCTGTGCCGCGGGGGAATGCTTTTTCTGGAGATCGGGGCGGAGCAGGCATCGGATGTCAGGCAGCTGCTTGCGCAAAACGGCTTTGCGGATATCAAGGTGTATCAGGATTATGCGGGGCTTGACAGAGTGGTAAGGGCATGTGTCCCGTGATGCGCTCTGCGGGAACTCCATGTTTATATAGAAGAGAGGAAAAAGAAAAATGTTTGACCGATTAGATGATTTACTGAGGCGTTTTGAGGAGATCATGAATGAACTGCATGAGCCTACGGTGACGGAGAATCAGGAGCGTTTCCGCTATCTGATGAAAGAGCAGAGCAATCTGTCGCCCGTGGTGGATGCATATACGGAATATAAGAAGTGCAGACAGGATATCGAGGATTCTCTGTCCATGCTGGAGGAAGAATCGGACGAAGAGATGCGCGAGATGCTGAAGGAGGAACTGGCTGCCGGAAAGAAACGGGTGGAAGAACTGGAGCAGAAACTGAAAATCCTGCTTCTCCCTAAGGATCCCAACGACGAGAAAAATGTTATCGTGGAGATCCGCGCCGGTGCGGGCGGAGACGAGGCGGCACTCTTTGCCGCGGAGATGTACCGTCTGTATGTGCATTATGCGGAGAGTCAGCGGTGGAAAGTGGAGACGCTGAATGTGGACGAGATCGGCATCGGCGGTATGAAAGAAGTAAATTTTATGATCTCGGGCCAGGGCGCCTATTCCAAACTGAAATATGAGAGCGGGGTGCACCGCGTGCAGCGTGTTCCGGAGACGGAGAGCGGCGGACGCATCCATACATCCACAATCACCGTGGCAGTAATGCCGGAGGTAGAAGAGGTGGACGTGGTGATAGACGAAAAGGATATCCGGATCGATGTCATGCGCGCTTCCGGCAACGGCGGACAGTGTGTCAACACTACCGATTCAGCGGTGCGTCTGACCCATTATCCCACCGGAATCGTGGTGTACAGCCAGACGGAAAAGTCGCAGCTGCAGAACAAGGCAAAAGCGTTTGCACTGCTGAGAGCAAAGCTGTACGACATCGAGCAGCAGAAAGCCCACGACGCGGAGGCGCAGCTGCGCAGAAGCCAGGTGGGAACGGGGGACCGCTCCGAGAAGATCCGCACCTACAATTTCCCGCAGGGAAGAGTGACAGATCATCGCATCGGTCTGACCCTGTATAAGCTGGACAAAATCATGAACGGCGATATACAGGAGATCATTGACGCCTGCATAGCAGCCGATCAGGCGGCGAAACTGGCGAAGATGGGAGAAAACTGAGTCTTTAAAAAATTCCACCTGTGCGGTTGCAATCCAACCTATTCAGGACAATATGTGAGTCAGGCCAGAAGCCTGCTCACATATATCTGCCTGACAGGTTGGTTTTTTTGTTGTCCAAAATTGGCCTTGTGCGCTGCGGTGCTTTGAGTTCTGAATACTGCCCACCAAAAGAAAAAAATTTCTTTCTTTACCTGTTTTTACAGGTGATAATACAGGTTGCCATGGTTCTGGGGATTGTATGTTTCCTCGGATATAGGATACTGGCTTCTGTCATAAGCGTAGGAGATTTCGTTGCATTACTGAACGCGTCTCAGGATCTGGGCAATTCCATACAGCAGATATTTATGTTTGTGCCGCAGATTTCCGAAAACGGGCTGTATGTGAATAATATTATGGAGTTTATGCACTATGAATCCATGATTGAGGGGAAAGAAAACGGGATGAATGTTTCAGCCGGTTCTCATAGTATACAGCTGGATCAGGTGAATTTTCAGTATACGAAAGATGGGAACAGTGTGCTGAAAGATATTTCCGTAAGTATCCGTCCGGGGGATAAGGTGGCAGTTGTCGGATACAATGGTTCGGGAAAAACTACTTTGATCAAGAATATCCTGCGCCTGTATGATCCCGTATCAGGAAAAATTCTTCTGGATGGACGCGATTATAAAGAGTATAATGTATATGACCTGCGGAAACGAATCGGCGTTATTTTTCAGGATTTTCAGTGCTTTGCAGCGTCCATTGCCAATAATATTTTATTGCGGGATGTGGAGACTGCGGAGGATGAGACACTTGTATGGAAAGCGTTGGAAATGAGCGGACTGGCTGAAAAAGTACGGACATTTAAGCACACAATCCATACCGTTTTGACAAAAGAGTTTTCCAGCGAAAGCGTGGTTTTGTCGGGAGGAGAACTGCAGAAACTTGCGTTGGCGCGGCTTTTTGCCCAGGACTGCGACATTATGATTCTGGATGAGCCCTCCAGCGCGCTGGATCCGCTGGCTGAGTATGAACTAAACAGACAGATTATGAAAATGGCTGAAGGCAGGACACTGATCATGATTTCACACCGGCTTGCCACAACCCGGGATGCCGATAAGATCATTTATATGGAAAAAGGAATAATAGAAGAGACGGGCACCCATGAAGAGTTGATGGCAAAAGACGGAAAATATGCCAGATTATACAGGATTCAGGCGGAGCAGTATGCAGGGCTTTAATGGTGACAGAAAATGGAAGAAAAATATGATTTAAGCAAATATGTTGACAAACTATATTCAGCCGCTGTGAAGAAGGCGGGAGATTCCCTGGTGGCAGAGGACATTGCACAGGAGACGCTTTGCGCCGCAATCAGCCAGCTTTCCCAGGGGAGAAAACCCGACAATTTGTGGGCGTGGCTTCTCGCAATTCTCTCCAACAAATACTGCGATTGGCTCCGGGAGAAGTACAACAGGCCCTGGGTCAGTTTCGAGGATTATCCTTTTGAGATTGCGGAGGAGAGCACGGAGGACGACGATGCCGAGGAAAAGCTGGAAGCCATCCGCCGGGAACTGGGGTATCTTGCGCGGATCCACAGGGAAGTGATGATACGTTTTTACATGTATGGTCATACGGTAGAACAGATTGCACAAGAACTGCGGATACCCACGGGAACGGTAAAGAGCCGGTTGAATATAGGAAGACAGAACGTCAGAAAAGGAGTGACTGATATGGAAAATTATACAAAGCAAAGTTATGAACCGGATATCCTGCATCTCGCCTGTTCCGGCGGTACAGGACTCGATAATGAACCTTTTTCGCTGGTACCTGATTCAGACAGGCTGGCTCAGAATATTCTGCTCCTGGCTTACCCCAAACCCTTGACGGAGATAGAGCTGTCCAGGTCTCTGGGGGTTCCGGCGCCTTATGTGGAGCCAATTGTGGAGAAACTGACAGAGGGTGAACTGATGAAAAGGACAGAGGGCGGAAAAATATATACCGATTTTATCATTTATACTGATAAGGACAGGAAAGCCACCTTTCAAAGGCAGCTTGATGTTGTGGAGAAACATTTCCGGCTCTTCTGGGAGGAAGCTGAAAAAGGGTTGTGTAAGCTGCGGACAAGACCATATTATTTGCGCCAGACGGAACATGCGAGGAGCAAGCTGGAACTTCATTTCTGTGTGAAACTTCTGATGAATGCTCATATTGCTGTGCGGGATGAAGTGACTGGTTCCATGCCATATTCAGAATATCCATACCGCAAAGACGGCGGAAGGTGGTTGGCCATGGGCATGCGGTATCCGTCCGGATACCGTCAGGAGGATGATTTCGAGTTCCGGAAGTATGGTGTGGACGGTGAGGCCGGATTTGAAACACAGAATTTCCGGGATGCGATATATCTCGAATTGAGGGAGTATTGTACCTCACTGGGGGGAACTTTTGACTACAGATCGGCGTTCTATTATGTAAAGTGGTTCTATGAACTGTGGGAGAAAGTTCCTGTTGATGAATTGTCTGTGGGCCCCCGCGTGCTGCAGGATGCCGGGGAATTGATTCGACAGGGATTTCTGAAGCGGGAGGATACGCTTGAACTGGATATCCCGGTGCTGAGCCGGACAGAGTATCAGGAGGAGTGCAGCCTGGCATCGGAGTATGTGGGAAAAATTGCGGAACGCATCCGGGAGGTTCTTCTGCCCGTCTTCGAAAGAGGCTATGCAAAGCTTCCATCTCATCTGAAAAGCGTAAGAAAGGGGCCATAGAATGAAAAAAATCATTGATATCATATTGGTGTTGCTGTTTATCGTATTATTGGGGTATTCCTTTACGGGCGCTCCTGTCCATGAGACGGTGGGTATTATATTTATTGTAATAACCGTTGTTCACAATGTGATCCATATAAAGTGGTATAGGGCATTAAAAAATGGCGCCTATAACAGAAAAAGAAAGATGGTTACCGCTGTGAACTTTGCTTTGGCAGCAGACATGGCGCTTCTTTTGCT
>JAAVAG010000053.1 GCA_014804185.1 Lachnospiraceae bacterium | reverse complement strand
TGTTAAAACCAAGTGCTTTCCTTAATTCGGATTCAAAAGCCACATCCTGTCGCTTATAACCCGGAGTACTCACATTGGAGATGTTGTTTGAGATCGCTTCATGGCGTATCCATGCAGCGTCTGCCGCCCTGTCCAGGACGTTAATATAATCGAATGCGTTAGTATTGATCATATTAATCCTCCTTGCTGTATCCTCTAAAAATGAACTTGCACCCTAACATTATAAATACATTACACAAAAAACACAAGATGTTTCTTAAAAAAACTGTCGGTTAATGCCTGCCAAATAGTAACAGTTCGATTTTTCGCTAAAAATCCGTTTTTATGTTTCTCCAAAAAAGGATTTATGATACCTTCATAAATCCTTTGCATGCGTTACATCCTCGGCCGCTGATTCTGCCTTTTCAATTCTTCTATCTCTTCAAAGACATAATCATTCAGCACTTTGATATATGTGCCTTTCATTCCGGAGGAGCGGGATTCTATCACCCCTGCGCTCTCAAACTTACGCAGAGCATTTACAATGACCGACCTCGTGATTCCCACCCGGTCCGCAATCTTACTGGCCACCAGAATGCCTTCCATTCCGTTCAATTCGTCAAAAATATGTGTGATAGCCTCCATCTCGGAAAAGGAGAGCGTGCTGATGGCGGATCTGACTACCGCCTGCTTGCGGCTCTCTTCCGCATTTTCCTCATTGACAGCCCGGAGCATCTCCAGTCCGACTACCGTCGTCCCGTATTCACAAAGAATAATGTCATCGATATCGTACGGTTCGCTGCACTTATACATAAACAGCGTGCCAAGCCGCTCGCCCGCGATCTCGATGGGCGTAATGATGGCCTGAAACGCTCTGCTTCCTTCCCCTTCAAAGCCAAGCGTCTCCAGATTGACGTTCTCCTTGGTGGAGAGAATCCCCAGCAGCCTTTCATTGAGCATGGAATCTATGAATCCTCCCACATTCTCGTCGATCAGTTCGTCCAGCGACTCGATATTTTCCGCTTTTCCGACGCCGAGCACCTTTCCTTTCCGGCTGATCACCAGGATATTGGAGTTCATAATCTCTTTCATAACCTTGCAGATGTCGTTAAAAACCACCTTGCTGGAATTGTTATTATGCAGTAACTTTCCGATCTTTCTCGTTTTGTCCAACAACTGTACACTACTCATCAAATGTTTCCTCCATACGCCTGTTAATTAAAAGTATGCTAGCATATCTTCGGAAAAATTTCAATTAAATTGTTCTATTTTTTAGAATTTTCTGTATTTGTCTTTTCTTTTTCCCCGATGTAACCGCAATCCCCATTTGCGCACATCAGTTTACTGCCTTTTTCCAGGAGAACGCCGCCGCACTGGGGACATTTCTCTTTTACAGGACGCTGCCACACCATAAAATCACACTCCGGGTTGCCGATGCAGCCATAATATTTCCTGCCCTTTTTTGTTTTCTTGATGACAATTTCCCTGCCGCATTTGGGGCAGGACACCCCTGTCTTTTCAAAGTAGGGTTTGGTGTTCCTGCATTCGGGAAAACCGGGACACGCCAGAAACTTGCCGTGAGGTCCATACTTAATGACCATCTGTCGGCCGCACAGTTCACACGCCTCATCCGACACCTCATCCGCGATCTCCACCTGCTCCAGCTGGCTCTGGGCATTTTTTACCGCTTCATCCAGATCGGGATAAAAATTGGCGATGATACTTTTCCACTCCACCTCTCCGTCCTCCACGCTGTCCAGCAGCGTCTCCATATTGGCCGTAAAATTCACGTCCACAATCACCGGAAAGGCTTCTTTCATCATCTTGTTCACCACCTCGCCCAATTCGGTGACATACAGGTTCCGGTTCTCCTTTACGACATACCGTCTGGCCAGTATCGTGGTGATCGTAGGCGCATACGTACTGGGACGTCCGATTCCCAGTTCCTCCAGCGCACGCACGAGGGATGCCTCCGTATAATGGGCGGGAGGCTGGGTAAAATGCTGCTTCGGCTCAAGCTGTCTGAGACTGAGCACGGAATTTTCGTCCAGAGCGTTTGTCAGTGCGCCTCCGCTCTCTTCCTCTCCTTCCTCATCCTGTGTGTAGACGCACATGAAACCGTCGAACAGCACTTTGGAAGCAGACACCGTAAAAATCTGCCCGCCCCCTCCTATCTTTACGGAAGTCGTCTCATATTTTGCCGGAGCCATACGGCTGGCCACAAAGCGGCGCCAGATCAGTTGGTAGAGACGGAACAGATCCCGAGGCAGCTGCGCTTTCATCTGCGCAGGATCCAGTTCCAGATGGGTGGGGCGGATGGCCTCATGAGCGTCCTGTATCTTCTGTCCCTTTTTCTTTTCCCCGGCCGCGGCCGCCGCATAAGAAGCGCCATAGCATTTATCAATATATTCCTTTGCCATGTGCTCCGCTTCTTCCGACACGCGCGTGGAATCGGTACGCAGGTAGGTGATCAGACCAATGGTTCCCTGTCCCTTGATATCCACGCCCTCATACAACTGCTGGGCCAGCCGCATGGTCTTCTGGGTAGAATAGTTCAAAACCTTGCTTGCCTCCTGCTGCAGCGTGGATGTGGTAAAGGGCAGCGGAGCTTTTTTGATCCGCTCCCCCTTTTTCACCTCCGTCACCGCAAAGCCGCACCCCGCAAGCGATGCCACAATACCGTCCAGCTGGCGCCTGTCACGAATCTCCGCTTTTCCCTCCGCCGTCCCGTAATATCTGGCCGTCAGCGGTTTCTTCTCTCCCTGTATATCAAAGGCGGCTTCCAGCGTCCAGTATTCCTCCGGAATAAACGCACCGATCTCATCTTCCCTGTCGCAGATAATACGCAGCGCCACGGACTGCACCCGTCCGGCGCTCAGGCCTCTTTTTACCTTTGCCCACAAAAGCGGCGAGATCCTGTATCCCACCATTCTGTCCAGACATCTTCTAGCCTGCTGGGCATTTACCAGATCCATATCGATCTCTCCGGCATTTTTCAGGGATTCTTTCACCGCATTCTTCGTAATCTCATTGAAAGCGATGCGGTACACCTTTTTTCCCTCCAGTTTCAGGGCGTTCATAAGATGCCACGAGATCGCTTCCCCCTCCCGGTCCGGGTCGGTTGCCAGATAAATCTTCTCCGCCTTTTTGACCTCTTTGCGCAGATTGGCCAGAAGATCGCCTTTCCCCCTGATGGTGATATATTTCGGTTCAAAATCATGCTCCACGTCGATCCCCAGCTGACTCTTCGGCAGATCTCTCACATGCCCGTTGCTGGCCATGACTTCATAATTTGCCCCCAGAAATTTTTTGATCGTCTTTACCTTTGCCGGTGATTCCACTATTACCAAGTATTTTGCCATGATTCTCCCTCATCCTTATTTTTGCCAGATATAAGCAGCGTCCCCTCAGAAACCTATTCTATGTATTTCCCCGCCGGATGATACCTGACTATCCAATCAATCGTGAAACACTATACACCAAAAAAAAGGACAAGGCAATAAAATTAACAAAAAATTCAGAAACCGATATGAGCCGCCCTCTTCATAGATCACCGGCCCATATCGGTTTAATTCCTGTCAGTCTTCGTCTTCCTCTGCATTTCCGTTCACTGTGCAGCCTGCTCCGCAAGTGATATCCCCGCTCACATCTCCGTCTATCGCACAGTTGTCTCCGCAGGTGATATCCCCGCCCACGTCTCCGTCTATCGCGCAGTTGTCTCCGCAGGTGATATCCCCGTCCACATCTCCGTCTATCGTGCAGTTGTCTCCGCAGGTGACATCTCCGCCCACATCTCCGTCCACCGCACAGGTATCTCCGCCGGTAAAGTCTCCGTCCACGTCCCCGTTTACCGCACAGGTATCTCCGCCGGTAAAGTCTCCGTCCACGTCCCCGTTTACCGTACAGGTATCTCCACCGTTAAAGTCTCCGCCCACATCCCCGTTTACCGTGCAGGTGTCTCCACAGTTAAAATCTCCGCTTATGTCTCCGCCCACCGTGCAGGTGTCTCCGCAGTTTAGACTTCCGTGTACATCTCCGCCCACCGTACAGGTATCCCCGCTGCTGAGGCATCCGTTAACATCGCCGCCCACCGTGCAGGCCCCTCCGCAGTTGACAGCGCCATTGCAGTCTCCCTGCACTTCCACCGAGCCGGTGCACTCTACATGCCTTGCATCCCCCCGAACGATGATGGTCACCGATGCCCCGATTCCTGTTTTGACCACTTTGCCGTCCACCGTCACCTCTCCGTCGGAGATTTTGAGATCGCTCCCCTCACATTCCACGGTCACTCCGTCGATGACCAGACCCGTAAAGCTTTTTTTCTCTTCCATGCATGCATCCTCCTTCTTTTATTTGTTGTTTAACAAAACGGTGCTATGGAACCAAGTTCCGAATATTTGCCGTCTCTCATAAGTGTGTCCGCTATTTTCCGAACGGTTTCCCGGGACAGGAACGGACACAGCCCTATAATGCCGTTCACGCCGCCTCCCTCAGCCAGTATCCGGTCCACCAGTTTATCCAGAGTCGCCCGGCTGAGAAACGGCGCAAGACTGGTGAGTTTCCCGGTATCCGACGATTCGAGACGATCTGCCAGTTTGTCCAGCGCCTCACGGCTGAGGAACGGCGCAAGACCGGTGAGTTTCCCGATATCCGGCGTCCCCGCGACACGATCCACCAGTTTATCCAACGATCTGCGGCTGAGAAACGGCGCAAGGCCGGTCAGTTCTCTTATATCTCCCACCTCGCACACTTTGTCCACCAGACCGTCCAGATACTCCCGGTCCAGAAAAGGCGCAAGTTTAATAATTTCTTTTATATTCAGTTTCTCCTCATGCCGCACCGTCTCATCCATCAGCTTTTGGGTTTCCTTAGGCGGAAGCAGAGGCGCCACCTCCTCCAGTTCATCTACCGTGACCGGTTCCGGGTCTTCTTCATCGCGGTTTACAATCTTCGCCACCGTTTTTGCGCCGTCGCCTCCCCCCAGCAGTTCCTCCACACTGATGTCCAATATACCGCAAAGCTGCCGGAGTCTGCCTATATCGGGCATGGAGTTTCCCCTCTCCCAGTTGGAAACCGCCTGATAGCTGACCTCCATGGCATCCGCCAGGTTCATCTGCGTCATATTTTTTGCAATTCTTGCGTTTCTTATTTTCTGTGCCACTTTCGTCGTGTCAAAATACATCCTGTATCTCCTTTCAAATTCCTCCCGCTTTTTCTTTTCCATCGCGGTGCACCGTCTTTCAGGTGCGGGTGCGCCCTCTCCGTTTGCGCCGCATACCCGCCGGACATGCCCTGTATGCGGCCGTCATGACGCTTACAGTATAACGCCGGATAAACCAAAAGGAGAAGCAACCGCTGCTTGAGTTGGCCCGCAGCATTTTCCGGCGGTTCCCTTTGAGCCGCCGCAGTCCGTCTCAAGCGCCGGTTGAATAAACGCTTCTTCCATGCGGTCAAATGAAAGAGTGCCAAAAGCTGCTTGACACTCTCTGATTTTGAAACTATTCATTTTTCGCTCTGAGTTTTTCAATGTATTCTTTAAGTTCATCCATTGACTGAATTTTTGTCAAATCATCAATAATTAATTGGCGTTCTAACTTTTCGGCCAGTTCCTTAATGGTCTCGCCTTGTGTTAGCATACCATGTCACCTCCTCTTTACTATTAAAGAAAAGTGCCTGTCCGTTCTTCTTTTGTAACGAAAAAAACGCTACATCCACCGATTACTCGGTATCTTCAGCGTTTTCTTTGGGTTGGGCTGCTAAAACAGCAACAGCTCGTAGGGGAATCGAACCCCTGTTTCCGCCGTGAGAGGGCGGCGTCTTAACCGCTTGACCAACGAGCCAGAGTGTCACTGCTCCGTAACACTCGTTCATTGTAATACAAAGTTCTCCAAAATGCAAGCACTTTTTTTAAAAAGTTACCGTAATTTTTGCCGCGAACTGATAATTATAGTCCCCCCGCTCCGCAGTCGTCTCATACAGCAGGTCAAAATCCGGCGTCACCGTCACAGTCTGGCTGCCCGCAGGGGTATTGATCGTGATGGGCGAGAACAGGTCCAGCATATCATTGCTGAGCAGAATGGTAATCTCTCCGGCCACAGAACATTCCTCCACATTGACAGAGTTGGACTCCCGGTCATAGGAGGCAATGATTCTCCCTTCCGTAAGCTGTCTGTCGGCGCGCAACCAGTAAAAACTCTCTCCGGTCCGCTGATCCGCGCGCTGGGAAAGATCCCATACCACCCTCTCCGGCAGCGGATCACGCACATACTGCTCCATGAACCTGACTGCATTTGCATTCACCTCGACAACAGGACTCTCCCCTGTTTCCAGCCACTGCGCACTGTCTTCCATCACTTTTTGCCGCGCGCCTGTATTATCATAGAAATTGTGACCGGCTCCCTTATGTATATAGGTATTATGTATATATCCGCCCCCCAGCTGTTCCTGATAGCTGTCCAGCAGCAGGCCATACTGGGCAGTACAGATATTTCTATCATAGTCAGCGTCTTTCTCCCCCACCTGAAGCTGTATAGGCATATTGTAAAGATTCCAAAGCGGCAGCCCGTTTGGATGTCCCGCAGACATATTGGCAGCGCCAAACCGGTCCGCCATCTTTGCCACAATGGCATAGACCCCGTCTCCTCCCGCCGAGAACCCTGTCAGATAGATCCTGTTGGGATCCGCATCATAAAAGGCAATCAAATTCTCAATCAACCTGTCATAGAGAGGATAGGATTCCGGATTAAAATGGCAGTCCCAGGTATCCCGCACCCCTCTCGGATACACATAAATGCCGTTTCTGACACTGTCCTTATAGTACATTCCCATCTGCATCCACTGGCTGTCATTCATAGTCGGCGTGTCACTCTGCCCTCCGCCGTGAAGCGCGATATAAACCGGATACCCAGACTCGCCCGGATCTCCCAAAACCAGGATTCCATATTTCATGGTAGCCTCGCCGAAAGTCATAGCGCGGTTTTTGATTTCTTCCGCTCTGGCCTCATCGTTTTTGACCTGGTTTAGATATTCCTGCCAGATATATTTTCTGGCATTTTCAATATCCTCATTGTTCTCCAGAGAATCCGGCATCGTATAGGGATTCTGCAACTCGTCCCCCTCCGCATCCTCCTCCGCCGCCGGGCTCTTTCCGCACGCCGTCACAAACAGCAGGCAGGCTATGAGCGCCGCCGTCCATGTTTTCTTTTTCCAAATACTTTTCATCTTTACCCCTTTCTATGTACTGCGGCACACATTAAATCCCTGTTCTTCCATGCCGGTCACACCAGATCAAACAGGCTGATCTGATTGGATTCCGGCAGATCCCCCAGCAGATTCAGACTGTCCATCATCTCGATAACGGTCTTGGACACCTTGGTCCGGTCCCGGAAATCATCCTTCGACAGGAAAGGCCCGTCCTTTGCGGCCTCCACGATCTGATCCGCCGCGCGTTCCCCCAGTCCGTCGATACTGTTCAGGGAGGGCATCAGCTTTCCGTCCACAATCTGGAAATTCTTGGCATGTGCGCTGAAAATATCAATGGGCACAAACTCAAATCCCCTGGCATACATCTCCTGTACGATTTTCATATCTCCCAGAGACTCTTTCTCCCTGTTGGACAGCGTATCGCTCCTCTTTTTATATTCCGCTATCATGTTCTCCAGATGCGATCTGCCCTGGCACATGAGTTCATAGGAAAAAGCCTTGGCACGGATGCTGAAATACGCCGCATAATAGGCCAGCGGATAATACACTTTGCAGTAGGCGATGCGCCATGCCATCATGACATAGGCCGCCGCGTGGGCCTTGGGGAACATGTACTTGATCTTCTTGCAGGACCAGATGTACCAGTCCGGCACATTCTTTTCCGTCATGGCCTTGATCCACTCTTCTTTCAGCCCCTTTCCCTTTCGCACACTCTCCATAATCGTGAAAGAGAGGCTGCTCTCCACACCCATACCGATGAGATATGTCATGATGTCGTCGCGGGTACAGATGGCCGTGGAAATCGTGGCCTTTCCCTCCTCGATGAGCGTCTGGGCATTTCCCAGCCACACGTCCGTCCCGTGGGACAGCCCCGAGATGCGCACCAGATCGGAAAAGGAACCGGGCTTTGTGTCCACCAGCATCTGTATGACAAATTCCGTTCCAAACTCCGGAATCCCCAGAGATCCCATAGTGCAGCCGCCGATCTGATCCGGCGTGATGCCCAGAGCTTCCGTGTTTCTGAAAAGGGACATGACACCCGGATCATCCAGCGGGATGGTGATGGGATCGATCCCCGTCAGATCCTGCAGCATGCGGATCATGGTGGGATCATCGTGTCCCAGAATATCCAGCTTCAACAGGTTGTGATCGATGGAGTGGTAGTCAAAATGGGTCGTCACGATATCCGTAGTCATATCGTTGGCGGGATGCTGTACCGGCGTAAAGGAATTGATATCCTGCCCCATGGGCAGCACCACGATTCCGCCCGGGTGCTGCCCGGTGTTTTTGCGGATCCCGGTGCATCCCACCGTAATCCGGTTGATCTCACAGACCCGCTTGTGGATGCCTCTCTCCTCGTAATATTTTTTCACATAGCCGAACGCCGTCTTGTCCGCCATTGTGCCGATGGTGCCTGCCCGGAAAGTCTGCCCCGCGCCGAAGATCACTTCCGTATACTTATGCGCTTTCGACTGGTATTCCCCGGAAAAATTCAGGTCGATATCCGGCTCCTTGTCTCCCTTAAATCCCAGGAAAGTCTCAAACGGGATGTCAAAGCCGTCCTTGACAAGTTTCTCGCCGCACACCGGGCACATCTTGTCCGGCATGTCGATCCCCGCGCGCCCCGCGTATTTTTTCACATCCTCCGACTCAAAATCGCTGTAGTGGCATTTTCGGCAGTAATAGTGCGGACTTAGGGGATTCACCTCCGTGATTCCCGCCATGGTGGCCACAAAGGAGGATCCCACGGAACCCCGCGACCCCACCAGATAACCGTCCTCCACGGATTTCCACACCAGCTTCTGGGCGATGATATACATCACCGCAAAGCCGTTGGTGATGATGGAATGCAGTTCCTTTTCCAGCCTTTTTTCCACGATCTCCGGCAGGTTCTCCCCGTACAGTTCGTGGGCTTTGGTGTAACAGATCTCTGTCAGCGTCTTATCGCTGTCCGGGATCACGGGCGGACATTTATCGGGACGCACCGGCGCTATGCTCTCCACCATATCGGCGATCAGGTTGGTGTTGGTCACCACCACTTCCATGGCCTTATCGCTTCCCAGATACGCAAACTCCTCCAGCATCTCATCCGTCGTCCGCAGAAAGAGCGGCGACTGGCTGTCCGCATCCCCGAACCTCTCTCCCGCCATAATGATCTTTCGGTATATCTCATCCTCCGGGTCCAGAAAATGCACATCGCACGTCGCCACCACGGGCTTGTGAAATTCTTCCCCCAGTTTTACAACCTGCCGGTTTATCTCCTGAATGTCCTCCAGGGAATTGATGGTCCTCACCTTCTCGGAGGCGATCATAAACATATTGTTCCCGCAGGGCTGGATCTCCAGATAGTCGTAAAATCCGACGATGCCCGCGATCTCCGCGTCGGATTTGCCGTCCAGAAGCGCCTGGTACAACTCTCCCGCCTCGCAGGCGCTGCCCACGATCAGACCGTCCCTGAGCCGCTGGATCTCGCTCTTGGGGATACGCGGGATACGTCTGAAATATTTCAGATGGGAAGCCGACACCAGCCGGTACAGATTGGTCCTTCCCAGGTCGTTTTTGGCCAGAATGATACAGTGGTAGGTGGGCATCTTTTTGATGGCCTCCGGATCGGACGCTCCTTTCTCGTTGACCTGCGCCAGCGTCTCTATGCCCTCCTGTTCCAGCATTTTCTGGAATTTCAGAAAAATATGCGCCGTACATTCCGCATCGTCCACCGCTCTGTGATGATTTTCCAGGGAGATGCCCAGTGTCTTGGCCACCGCGTCCAGCGTATGCTTTGTCTGATCCCGAAGCAGTATCCTGGAAATTCCCACCGTGTCCACATAGGTAAAATCCGCGGGAAGTTTCAGCCTGCCCGCATTCTCTATGATAAAACTCATGTCAAAGCCCGCATTGTGCGCCACCAGCACGCAGCCTTTGCAGAAATCCAGAAACTGCGGCAGGATCACATCGATCTGTGGAGAATCCATCACCATACTGTCATTGATGCTGGTGAGTTTCTCAATCTCAAAGGGAATCGGCACATCCGGATTGACAAACGTGGAATATCGGTCAACGATCTTTCCATCAGAAACTTTCACCGCGCCGATCTCAATGATCCTGTTGTTCACAGGCGAAAAACCCGTCGTCTCAATATCGAACACCACATAGGTTTCGCCGTGCAGGCTCTGTCCCTTATCCCCTGTCACAATCTCTTTCAGATCGTCTACGATGTATGCCTCCGTGCCGTAAATGATCTTGAAGAAATCCTGCCTGTCGGGATTTTCCTCTCCCGCCTCCTGTCTCCGTGCTTTCTCCGCTTTCCACAGATCGTCCCACACATGTCCGGCATCCGTAAATGCCTGCACCACGCCGTGATCCGTGATGGCAATGGCCTTATGTCCCCACTTGCAGGCGCGCTTCACGATATCCTTTGCCTCGGACACGCCGTCCATCTCGCTCATTTTGGTATGGCAGTGCAGTTCCACCCTCTTATGCAGCGCCGTATCTTTGCGGCTCACAGTAAAATCATCCGCCTTTTTGACCCCTGTCAGGGAACCGATGGCCAGTTCATGATCGAATCTGTCCGTCATACATATCCCTTTGATCTTCAGAAAAGCGCCCGGTTTGATCTCGGCAGTGAGGGTATCCACCTGATCGCTGGCCACAAACATTTTAACCGTTATGGTGTCCGTAAAATCCGTCACATCGAAAATCAGGATGGTTCTGTCATTTTTCAGCACCCGCTTATCCAGACTCAGAACCTTGCCGCGGACCACCACCTCGCCGATCTCGCCGATGATTTCCTCCATGCGGACAGGCTCCTCCTCAAAATCCCTGCCATAGATCACATCCGGGTTATTGGAGCGCCGAAGAGGGCGGTTTCCAAAGCCTTCTCCTCTG
>JAAVAG010000052.1 GCA_014804185.1 Lachnospiraceae bacterium | reverse complement strand
CCGCACCGCATGAGGGACGGATACGGACTGAGCGACCGGCTGATCGAGGATGCCCATGCGGAGGGGATTGATACGATCGTTACCTGTGACAACGGGATCGCTGCCGCTCCGCAGATTGCCTGTGCCTGTGGGCTTGGAATGACAGTGGTAGTGACGGATCACCATGAGGTGCCTTATGTGGAAGAGGGAGGAGTTCGCAGAGAACTGCTCCCTCTTGCCGCGGCAGTGGTGGATCCTAAGCGGGAAGAATGCCATTATCCGTTTCCGGGAATCTGCGGGGCGCTGGTGGCCTACAAGCTGATACAGGCTCTGTATGAAAGCGAGCCGGTGCAGACCGGGCGGATGCGGGAGACGATGGAAGAATTTCTGCAGCTTGCCGCCATTGCCACAGTCTGCGACGTGATGGAACTGCTGGATGAAAACCGCATCGTGGTCAGGGAAGGACTGAAGAGAATGCGCACCTCGCCCGGACTGGGAATCCGGTCGCTTATGGAGGTAAACGGAATCGAACCGGCAGGGTTGACAGCCTATCATCTGGGGTTTGTCATCGGTCCCTGCATGAATGCCACCGGCAGACTGGATACGGCGCTGCGGGCGCTTAAGCTGCTTGGAAGCAGCGAGAAGCGGGACGCGCTCTTAATTGCGGGAGAACTGAAGGAGATGAATGACAGCCGCAAGCGGATGACACAGGAGGGCGTGCAGGAGGCGGAGCGCCTGGTGGAAGAGGCGGGAATGGCCGGGGATAAAGTGTTGGTGATTTTCCTGCCGGAGTGCCATGAGAGTCTGGCAGGGATTATCGCAGGCAGAGTGCGCGAAAAATATGGACGGCCGACTTTTGTCCTGACCAGGGGCGAGGAGGGCGTAAAGGGCTCGGGGCGCTCTGTTGAGGCGTATCATATGTATGATGCCATGGTTCGGTGCAGCGGGTTTTTTACCAAATTCGGCGGTCACAAAATGGCGGCGGGACTGTCCATGGAGGAGAAAGATATTCCGGCGCTGCGGCGCAGGCTGAACGAGGACTGCAGTCTTACAGAGGAAGACTTTATGGAGCGGATTCATATCGACATTGCCCTGCCCTTTGAGAGGGCGGACCGGAAAATGGCCCGTGAACTGCAGCTGCTGGAGCCGTTCGGCACAGCAAACCCGAAACCGCTGTTTGCCAGAAAGGATGTACACTTTGTGTCGGCCCGCAGAATGGGAGCAAAGGGAAACTATGCGAGATTTACGATCACGGAGGACGGCAGCAGGTATTATGAGGCGGTGTATTTTGGAGATCTGGGCAGATTCACCCAGGCGGTGGAGGCCAGGTATGGCCAGGGCGCTGCGTCGAGACTGTTTGAGGCAAGGTGTGATTATTTGATTTCCGTTACCTATCACCTGGGGATCCATTCTTTTCGGGGAAAAGAGGAGGTACAATTTGTGCTGCAGAATTTCTGCTGATTCTTATTTGCTTCATTTTTATTTTATTTTTTCATCATAATTTGAACACAGAATGGACACATTTTATGGGTATAGTTATTTTCAGATAGATGATGAATACACTATCTCCCCCCTCATAAGAAAGTCGAAGGCCCGGATCCCCCGGGCCTTTTGCATGCGTACAATTTGGGGGTGGCAAAGAGGATGGAAATGGAGTAAAATAGAAAGACAGTATTAAGGAAACGGGGGATGGAGATGCGGCTTGAAAGCTTATTGGAGAAAATAGAATATGAGTGTCTCTGCGGCAGCCTGCAGACGGAGGTGGACCGTGTGGTCTACGACTCCAGAAAAGAGGTGGGAGAGGGAACTCTTTTTGTATGCTTGGAGGGAACCAGACAGGACGGACACGCATATGCCCGGGAAGTGGTGGAGAGGGGTGTACGCGCGCTGTTGGTGAGCCGGGATGTGCAGATGTCCGACCAGGAGCGGGAGGGACTGACGATTATCCGGGTGCGCGATACCAGGTATGCCATGGCCTTTATTTCAGCCGCTTTTTTCGGATATCCGGCGGAAAAAATGACCGTCATCGGTATCACGGGAACAAAGGGCAAGACGACGACATCTTATATGGTGAAATCTATTCTGGAAAATGTGGGGCGGAAAGTAGGACTTGTGGGAACCATCGAAGTGATTATCGGGGATGTGCATATCCATGCGGGAAATACCACGCCGGAATCTTGTCTGCTGCAGGAATATTTCAGCCGTATGGTAGAAGCCGGGTGCGACACAGTGGTCATGGAGGTATCCTCCCAGGCGCTGAAGATGCACAGAACTCAGGGATTTGTGTTTGACTACGGTATTTTTACCAATCTGGAGCCTGATCATATCGGAGAGGGCGAACATGCGGATTTTGACGAATATATGGCGTGCAAGGGCAGACTGTTCCGGCAGTGCAGAGTGGGAATTGCAAATGCCGACGACGCCCACTGGCAGCAGGTTCTGCAGGGGCATACCTGCAGTGTGGAGACATATGGGATAGAGAAAGCAGCGGATCTGCGGGCCGAAAATCTGCAACTGATTAAAAAGCCGGGAGAGTTGGGAGTAACGTTTACGATCTCCGGGCCGGAGGGAGTGAAAACGGAGGCAGAAGTGGCGATGCCGGGCAGATTCAGCGTGTATAACGCGCTGTGTGCCGCAGCGATCTGCCGTCACTTCGGCGCGCAGACGGATGCTGTCAGGCGGGCGCTTTTGGAGGCAAAGGTACGGGGCAGAATCGAGCCGGTCCGGGTATCCGATCAGTTTACGCTTCTGATCGATTATGCGCATAATGCCATGGCGCTGGAGAGTCTGCTGCGGTCGCTGCGGGACTATGAGCCCCACAGGCTGGTCTGCCTGTTCGGGTGCGGGGGAAACCGCTCGAAACTGCGCCGCTATGAGATGGGAGAAGTCAGCGGCCGTCTGGCGGATCTTACGGTGATTACTTCGGATAATCCCCGGTTTGAAGAGCCCCAGGCGATTATAGAGGACATTAAGACCGGTATGCACAGAACAAACGGAAAATATGTGGAGATCTGTGACCGAAAAGAAGCCATCGCCTATGTGATTGATCATGGGGAGCCTGGAGATATCATTGTGCTGGCGGGAAAGGGACATGAGGACTATCAGGAGATCAAAGGAGTCAAATACCCCATGGACGAAAGAAATCTGATCGCGGATATTCTGGCGCGGCGACAGGGCGGGGGAGCGGTCTGATGCAGGAACTGTATGCGGATGTGATTATAGATATCTCCCATGAAAAGGTTGACAGACCGTTTCAGTACCGGATACCGGAGAAGCTTCGGGGAATTCTGGAGACCGGCATGTGTGTGGATGTACCTTTCGGAAAAGGGAACACACTGCGAAAAGGGTATGTGACCGGAATTTCCGCGCAGCCGGAGATAGAGATATCCCGGGTAAAGGAGATCCGGGGCCTGGCGGCGGGGGATGTGCCGGTGGAGGCGGTTATGGTCCGGCTGGCGGCATGGATGAAGCGCAGATACGGAGGCACCATGATTCAGGCGCTGCGCACTGTGCTTCCCGCGAAGCGCCCGGTAAAGGCGCTGGAGAGAAAGACGGTCTGTTTAAGATGGGGACATGAGGAGGCGGAGGAACTGCGCAATGAGTGTATCCGGAAACACCGGACGGCGCAGGCAAGGCTGCTGGGAGAACTGTTGGAGATGGAGCGGCTGCCCTATGAACTTGTCACTTCCAGGCTGAATATATCCTCCTCCACGATAACAGGTCTGGCAGGTCGGGGCGTGATCAGGGTCGAGACACAGGAGCAGTACAGAGATCCCGTAAAGGTAAGCGGGCAGGGACCAAAGCGGCAGCTGAGCGCCCGGCAGAGCGGGATTGTCCGGGAAATCCTTGGGGAGTATGACGCCGGAACGCGCAGGACCTACCTGATTCACGGCATAACGGGCAGTGGAAAAACGGAAGTGTACATAGAATTGATCCGGGAAGTGATAGCGAGAGGAAAGCAGGCCATCGTTCTGATCCCTGAGATTGCCCTGACCTATCAGACGGTAATCCGATTTTACCGGTATTTTGGCAGCCGGGTATCCGTGCTCAATTCTTCCCTGTCCGCAGGAGAGAAATATGATCAGTGCAAGCGGGCGGAAAACGGCGATATCGATGTGATCATAGGTCCCAGATCGGCTCTTTTTACACCTTTTCCGAATCTGGGATTGATTGTTATCGACGAAGAACATGAGAATACCTATAAAAGTGAAAACACCCCCAAATATCACGCCCGGGAGACGGCGGAGGAATTGGCCAGGCTTAGCGGAGCCAGTGTTGTACTGGGATCCGCGACGCCGTCTCTGGAGGCTTACAGCAGAGCAAAGAAAGGGCAGTACGGGCTGTTTGGACTGAAAGAGAGACTGACGGGAGGATGCCTGCCGGAAGTTTATATTGTGGATCTTCGGGAGGAACTGAAAAGCGGAAACCGTTCCATTTTCAGTCTTCTCCTGCAGCAGCTGATAGCGGACAGACTGCAGCGGGGAGAGCAGATTATGCTGTTTTTAAACCGCAGGGGATATACGGGATTTATATCCTGCCGGGAGTGCGGCAATGTGATCAAATGTCCCCACTGCGATGTATCTTTGTCGGAACACCGAGGCGGAAGAATGCTCTGTCACTACTGCGGCTATGAACAGCCTGCGGTAAGAATCTGCCCCAAATGCGGATCACGGTATGTATCCGGGTTCCGCGCGGGAACCCAGCAGATCGAGGAAAAACTTCTGGAAATGTATCCCCGGGCCAGGGTTTTGCGCATGGATGCGGATACCACCAGAAAGAAGGAAAGTTATGAGGAGATACTGGCCGCCTTTGCAAATGGAGAGGCGGATGTGCTCATCGGCACACAGATGATCGTAAAGGGGCATGATTTCCCGAATGTGACGCTGGTGGGGATTCTGGCGGCGGATATGTCTCTGGCGGCGGGCGATTTCCGGGCGGCCGAGCGGACCTTTCAGCTGCTCACCCAGGCGGCGGGCCGGGCGGGCCGGGGGGAGAAGCCCGGCGAGGTGGTGATCCAGACCTATCAGCCCGAACATTACAGCATAATCCACGCGGCCAGGCAGGATTATGAGGCCTTTTATGAGGAAGAAATCCTGTACAGAGAACTTCTTCACTATCCGCCGGCGGCGCATATGCTGACGGTGCAGATTTTTGCCAGAGAGGAAGCGGCGGGCGAAAAACTTGCGCACAGTCTGAAAGACAGCGCCGAGGAGAGATATGACGGAGTACAGATCATTGGTCCTGCCGCAGCTTCTATCGGAAGAATTAATTATATTTTTAGATTTGCGTTCTATATGAAAAGTGAAAAATATGATAAACTGATAGAAATAAAAGATTATTTGGATGAGAAAATCGGAAAAATGCAGTTAAAACGGGAATCCGTACAGTTTGATATGGATCCGGTAAACGTTTTTTGAGAAAGGCGGAGAGGAAAATGGCAATCAGAAATATCCGTGAGATCGGAGACGAAGTGCTGACAAAAAAGTGCAAAGAAGTGACGGAGATGACGCCCCGCGTAAAGGAACTGATCGAAGATATGCTGGATACGATGTATGAGGCGAACGGGGTGGGACTGGCGGCGCCTCAGGTGGGTGTGCTGAAACGGATCGTTGTCATCGATGTGACAGGGGAGGATCCCCATGTGCTGATCAATCCCAGGATTGTGGAGAGCAGTGGGGAACAGACAGGAGCGGAGGGCTGTCTCTCAGTTCCCGGAAAGAACGGCATTGTGACCAGACCGAATTATGTAAAGGCGGTGGCTCTGAACCAGAATATGAAGCCCATAGAACTGGAAGGAACGGAACTTCTGGCTCGGGCGATCTGTCATGAGGTGGATCATCTGGACGGGCATCTGTATGTGGAAAAGGCAGAGGGACCGTTGACCGATGTGGAATATGAGGAGGAAGAAGCTTGAAGATCGTATATATGGGAACCCCGGATTTTTCCGTGGGGGCGCTGGAGGCGCTGATCCGGGCAGGACATGAGATCACGGCGGTAGTGACGCAGCCGGACAGGCCAAGGGGCAGGGGAACATCCGGAAAACAGGATCAGAGCATGCAGTATTCGCCGGTCAAGACATGCGCTCTGGCGCATGGCATACCCGTGTTCCAGCCGGAGCGGATCAAAAGACCCGAGGCGGTGGAGAGGCTGCGGGAATTTCTGGCGGACGTTTATGTGGTGGCAGCTTTCGGACAGCTGCTCTCAAAGGAAATACTGGAGATACCGAGGCTTGGCTGTATAAATATCCACGCTTCCCTTCTGCCCCGATACCGCGGCGCCAGTCCGATTCAGCAGGCGGTCATTGACGGAGAAGAAAAAACGGGCATAACGATTATGCAGATGAATGAAGGCATGGATACGGGGGATATTTTATATCAGAAAGAGATTTTGATCGCACCTAAGGAGACGGGAGCGTCTCTGTTTAACAAACTGGCTGCGCTGGGAGCGGAAGCGATTGTGGAGGCCCTCCTGCTTTTGGAGGAAGGAAAGCTGAAACCTGTTGTTCAGGACGAGAGCAGGGCGACGCATGTGAAAATGATCACGAAGGCCCAGGGCAGAATTGACTGGCGGCAGAGCGCGGAAGTGATAGAGCGGCTGGTCAGAGGAATGAATGCATGGCCCAGCGCCTATACATTCTGGAGAGGCAGGCAGATAAAAGTGTGGGAAGCCGAGGTGGTGCGTCCCGGGCCGGGTGATGCCGCCGGGAAGCCGGGAGAAGTGATCCGGGTGGAACAGGATGCGGTTATGGTGATGACCGGAGAGGGCGTCCTGCGTATTCTGGAACTGCAGTTGGAGGGAAAGCGGCGCATGAAGACCCGGGATTTCCTGCTGGGATACAAAATTGAATGCGGAGAAAGTTTTCAGGAGTAAAATTTTATAGAACGAGGAGGACGTATTATGCCATTTGGATATTATGGATACTATTTTGACCCGACTTATATTCTGGTTCTGATCGGTGCGCTGATCTGCATGTTTGCCAGCATCGGCGTAAACAGCGCCATGCGCAAATATCAGAATGTCAGGAATTGCAGCGGAATCACGGGAGCGGACGCCGCCATGCGCATCCTGCGGTATCAGGGAATCACGGATGTCAGAGTGGAATGTTTAAATCAGGGACAGGGGGATCACTATGATCCCAGAAGCAGGGCGGTGAGGCTTTCCTATGAAAATTATCATTCCGCCAGCGTGACGGCGGTGGCAGTGGCGGCACATGAGTGCGGACATGCCGCCCAGCATCACGAGGAGTATGCGATGTTGAAGATCCGGTCCGCATTTGCTCCGGTTGCCAACATCGGCAGCAGCCTGGGATTTCCCATCATTATCCTGGGCGTCATTCTGGGATGGAGCCAGATTCTGATCGAGATCGGCATCTGGGCATTTGCATTGGGCGTTATTTTTCAGCTGATTACGCTGCCGGTGGAATTTGACGCTTCCCGCAGGGCGCTTCAGACGGTGTCCGGCTATGGGATTCTGACGGAAGAGGAAAAGAAAGGCGGCAAAAAAGTGCTGACGGCGGCAGCCTGGACGTATGTGGCGGCCACCGCGGCGGCCCTTCTGCAGCTGCTTCGTCTTGTTCTTCTGTTCGGAGGCAGGCGCAGAGATGACTGACAGACAGGGCGCGGCATTAAGCGGCACAGGGGAAAACCTGCGGGAGATTGTTCTGGATCTGCTCCTGGAGTGGGAGAGGGGAAGCACTTTTTCACATGTGTTGATCAGGGATACTTTGAGCAAATATGATTATATGGGCGGCAGAGAGAAAGCGTTTGTAAAGCGGCTGGCGGAGGGAACGCTGGAGAGGCAGATCGAACTGGACTATATACTGGACGGGTATGCCAGCATTCCGGTAAAAAAGATGAAACCTGTGATCCGGTGGCTGCTGCGAATGGCGGTCTATCAGATCCTGTATATGGACGGCGTGCCGGATTCCGCTGCGGTGAACGAGGCGGTGAAGCTGGCCGAGAAGAGAAAATTCCAGAATCTGAAAGGCTTTGTAAACGGAATTCTGCGGAATGTGGCAAAGCACAAAAACGATATTGCATATCCGGATGCCGGAAAGGAGCCGTCGCGGTTTTTGTCCGTGCGCTATTCTATGCCCATCCGGCTGGTGGAAATGTGGCTGGAAAGCTACGACTATGACATTGTGCGGCGGATGCTGGATGCTTTCTTGCAGCCGCGGCCGGTGACGGTGCGGCTTGCCGGAAGGCTGAGCGGTGCGGAACGCGAAAAGTGGCAGGAGGACGTGGAAAAGACGGGGGTAAGGATTCGGCCCCATTCCTGCATGCCCCAGGCATTTGATCTGTACGGCGCGGAGGGAGCGGCGTCTCTGCCGGGATATGAGGAGGGATTCTTTACCGTACAGGACGTCAGTTCCATGCTGGCGGTGGAGGCTGCAGGCATAAAATCCGGAGACTTCGTACTGGACGTCTGTGCAGCTCCCGGGGGAAAGACTCTGCTTGCGGCGGAAAAAGTTCTGCCGGGAGGACGGGTGGAAGCCAGGGATGTATCAGAGGCCAGGATCGGGCAGATCAAGGAAAACCTGGAACGTATGTTCCTTGACAATGTGTCGGTAAAGGTCTATGATGCATCTGAACCGGATTTGTCCGCGAAGGGCAGTGCGGATGTGGTTCTGGCGGACGTGCCCTGTTCGGGACTTGGTGTGATCGGGAAAAAACAGGATATCAAATACCGTCTTGCGGAGGCGGATTTTACGTCGCTGACCGGACTGCAGAGAGCCATTGTGTCGCAGGCTGCGGGCTATGTAAAAGAGGGCGGCGTGCTGCTTTACAGCACATGTACGATAAACAGGCAGGAAAACGAAGAGATGGTGGACTGGATCTGTGAACATTTTCCGTTTGCGGCGGAGGATATCGGTCCTTATCTGCCGAAAAATCTATGGGGACAGGCTGCAGAGAACGGATTTATGCAGCTGCTGCCGGGAATTCATGACTGCGACGGATTCTTTTTTGCGCGCCTGAAAAAAACGGCTGAATGAAGGGAACAATTATGAGGAAGGATATCAAGTCCATGCCGCTGGAGGAGTTGTCGGGCGAGATGGATGCTATGCGGGAGAGGCGGTACAGGGCGGCGCAGCTGTACGATTGGATGCATGTCAAACTGGCCAGAAGTTTTTCGGAAATGACGAATCTGTCGGCAGAACTGCGGGAAAAGCTGCAGGAAAATTATGTGTATACGTCCCTGGAATTGCTGCGCATACAGGAATCCGAAAAGGATCAGACGAAAAAGTTTCTGTTCCGGCTGCAGGATAAAAACCTGGTGGAGACTGTATGGATGAAGCACAGACACGGCAATTCCGTGTGTGTCTCTTCACAGGTGGGATGCCGTATGGGGTGCAGGTTCTGCGCATCCACTCTGGGGGGACTGGAAAGAAATTTGTCTCCTTCGGAGATTTTGGACCAGGTATACGCGGTTACGCTTCTGACAGGAGAGAGAGTATCCAACGTTGTCGTTATGGGGACAGGCGAGCCGCTCGACAACTTTGACAGCCTGGTAAGATTTATCCGGCTGCTG
>JAAVAG010000051.1 GCA_014804185.1 Lachnospiraceae bacterium | reverse complement strand
TGCAGAGGCTTTCGCGTTGAAAAATAACAGTTTATTTGTTTCGGAACATGAATTGCGCGCATCACAGGAGACAGTTCCCGACGACTCCCGGCCCGACGGGCAGCCTAACTCCGCCGATACGGGAACCATGCGCATCAGTGTCACATCCTCATTGGGAATGGTTCCCATTCCGGGCGCCACCGTCACTATTTCACACACCGGCGCCCCGGATGCGGCAGACGTCACGCTTACCACCGACGAATCCGGACTCACACAGGAAGTCCGTCTTCCCACCCCGCTTTTACAATACAGTCTGGAGCCGTCGGATACCCAGCCCTACGCGGAATACAACATTGAAGTCACCGCCGAAGGATATGAGCCGGTTCAGATATTCGGCTCGGAACTTCTGGCCGACGAACTGTCTCTTCAACCCGTCCGCATGAATCCCCTGGAGGTGACGGAGGAAAACGAAAAGACAGTTATCATTCCTCCCCATACTCTTTTCGGCGATTATCCGCCCAAAATACCGGAGGATGAGATCAAGCCCATAGCTGAGACAGGAGAGATTGTTCTGAGCAGAGTCGTCGTACCCGAATATGTCATCGTACATGACGGCGTCCCCACGGACAGCAGCGCTCCAAATTATTGGGTCAAATACACGGATTATATTAAAAACGTGGCTTCCTCGGAAATTTACGCCACATGGCCCGAAGCCACGATTTACGCCAATATTCTGGCAATCATGTCATTCACTCTGAACCGGGTGTATACCGAATGGTACCGCAACCAGGGCTATGACTTCACCATCACATCCAGCACCGCCTATGACCAGAAATGGATCTACGGCAGAAATACCTATGAAAACATCGATGTGCTCGTGGACACCATTTTCAACAACTACCTGTCCAGACCCGGCGTGCGCCAGCCCATCTTTACCTCCTACTGCGACGGCCGCAGGGTGACCTGTGCGGGTCTGAGCCAGTGGGGCTCCAAGTATCTGGGCGACGAGGGATATTCCGCCATAGAGATCATCCGCTATTATTATGGCAACGACATGTATATCAACACCGCGGATATGATTTCCGGCGTCCCCTCCTCCTTTCCCGGTTATAATCTGACAGTGGGTTCCTCCGGCGAGAAAGTGCGTCAACTTCAGCAGCAGCTGACCCGCATCGCCCAGAATTATCCCGCCATTCCCATGCTGGTTGCCGACGGTGTGTACGGGCCTCTCACCGCCGATGCGGTGCGCACCTTTCAGAGGATCTTTTCCCTTCCGCAGACCGGAATCGTGGATTTCGCCACATGGTATGCCATCTCGCGCATCTATGTGGGCGTCAGCAGAATCGCCGAACCGGGCTGAACCTGCGCCGCCAGATGTATATACGGAAGCAGGGCGCTTAATCCACACAGATTAAGCGCCCTGTTCTCAGAATCCCCGCAGTTTGTCCTGGCTGTCGTCCGCCGTTTTTTCAATCTTCACAATCTCCACATCGTAACCGACTTTTTCATTCACCTGGACATGGACGGATTCTCCTTCCTTATGTCCCAGCAGCGCCTTTCCCATTGGAGAGACATTGCTGATCAGTCCCTCCAGAGAATTGCCTCTCACGGTCGTCACAATGCGGTAGGTCTCCTGAGTGCCGTCGTCCGCAAACCTTACCGTCACCGTATTGTTGAGTCCCACCTCATCCTCTCTTGAGTCTTCGGAAATGATCTGCGCCGTGCGGATCATTCTCTCCAGATAGCGGATGCGGCTCTCATTTTTATTCTTTTCCCTTTTGGCAGCGTGATATTCAAAATTCTCGCTGAGATCCCCGTGTGCCCTGGCAGTCTTTACTTCCTCCAGAAGCTTCGGCCGCTCTACGAGCCTGCGGTACTCGATCTCCTCCTCCATCTTTTTGATATCGCTCTGCGTCAGTTCATTGTGCATGATTTCCTCACTTCTCTTTTGCAAGGAGCAGCATGATCTCATTGCTTCTTGCAACAAACTTGGTCATATCCTCCGGGCTTAAGGGTGCATGCTGGAGTTTTGCCAGATCGTAAAGCTGCTCACAGATCATCTGGACATTTCCGTCGTCCTGATGTCCCGTTACATACTGTACCAGCGGATGACTGGCGTTCAGCACCAGAGTTTCCCCTTCGGAGCCAAACATACCCATATCCATGCCGCTTGTGGCATACATTTTCATCATATCCTGCATCCGCCTGCTCTCCTCGGACAGCGTGATCATGGAGGAAATCTTCTTATTCTTCAGTTTCTCCACTTTCACCTGAAGCTTCTCTTTCTTCAGAACCTTCTTCATGATTCCGGAGATGGCCTCCGCCTGCTCCTCCAGTTCTTTCTCCGCCTTCTTGGATGTCTTGGCCTTGAAAGTATCCGTCAGATCCGCATCGATCCTCTGGAACTTGATGCCCTGATTTTTGGATTCCAGCTGCGAGATAAAGGGCTGGTCTATATTGTGAGTCAGGATGACGGCGTCCATCTTGGCAGCCTTGAACATATTGATATACTGGCTCTGCTGCTGTTCGTCGGTCACATAGTAGACAATCTTTTCTTTCTTCTCTTCTTCTCCGGCATCCTCGCCATCCTCAGCATCTTCCGGCGCATCCTCCGTTACGATCTCCGCCTCGACCTTGTTGCCGCTCTCATCCGTGGCGGTTTCCGTTTCGCCTGTCTGCTCTGCCCCTTCGGTATTTTCGACCTCGTCGGGATCCACCTTATTGACCTCCAGGCACTCCGGCAGGGTCATATAATTGCCGTCCAGATTTCTGAACAGAATATAATCCGTCATCTTCTCGCAGAACTTATCGTCTTTCAGGCAGCCAAACTTGATAAACGGGCTGATATCGTCCCAGTATTTTTCGTATTCTTCCTTTTCCGTCTTGCACATGCCGGACAGTTTATCGGCAACTTTTTTGGAAATATAATCCGAGATTTTCTTGACAAATCCGTCGTTCTGCAGAGCGCTTCTGGAGACGTTCAGCGGCAGGTCGGGACAGTCGATCACGCCTTTCAGCAGCATCAGAAACTCCGGGATAACTTCCTTGATATTATCCGCGATAAACACCTGGTTGTTGTACAGTTTGATGACTCCCTCAATGGATTCATACTCCATGTTGATCTTGGGGAAATACAATATTCCTTTCAGGTTAAAAGGATAATCCATATTCAGATGGATCCAGAACAGAGGCTCCTTGTAGTCCTGAAATACTTTGCGGTAAAACTCCAGATATTCTTCTTTCGTGCACTCGCTGGGATTCTTTGTCCAGAGCGGCTGTGTCTCGTTCAGAAGTTCCGGCCGCTTTACAATCTTGAGTTTTTCGGGATCTCCCTCCTTTTCGGGCGCTATAGTCTCTACCACCTGATCCGTGTCGAGTTTTTCTTCCGCCTCAATGATCTGTGTCTCTTTCGTGTCCGCCTTGGAGAGATAAATTTCGGTGGGCATAAAGGAACAGTATTTTTTGATCACTTCTCTGGCCTTGTATTCATTGCAGAATTCCAGGCAGTCCTCATTCAGAAACAGCGTGATCGTCGTTCCCACTTCCGCCCTGTTTCCTTCTTCCATGGAAAACTCCGTGCCGCCGTCGCACTCCCAGTGTACGGGCTGCGCACCCCCTCTGTAAGACAGGGTGTATATATGAACCTCATCCGCAACCATGAACGCGGAGTAAAAACCAAGTCCGAAATGACCGATAATCTGATCCGCGCTGCTCTTATCCTTGTACTTTTCAATAAAGTCCGACGCGCCGGAAAAGGCGATCTGGTTGATATACTCCTCCACCTCGTCGGCGGTCATTCCCAGGCCATTGTCCCGAAACATCAGAGTCTTGTCCTCCGGATTGACAATCACCTCCACTTTCGCCTTAAACCCGTCAGGCAGAACATATTCCCCCATCATATCCAGCTTTTTCAGCTTTGTGATGGCATCACACCCGTTGGAGATCAGTTCCCGGTAAAAAATGTCATGATCCGAATACAGCCACTTTTTGATAATCGGAAAAATATTGTCGCTGTTGATTGATAAATTCCCTCTTTTTGCTGCCATGTCAACACACTTCCTTTTCTTCTTTTTTACAGTTCCACACGCCCTATGCAGAAGCGTCCGCTGTGCTTCCCCGCTGCTATGATACATAGTTTATCTCCACTGCCGCAAAAAGTCAATACAAAATTAGCACTCGCATTGCGCGAGTGCTGATAATCGAAGTCTGATGACCCAAAAATGCCGTATTTACGCCATTTTCCGGGTTTCTAAAATTTTTGTAAACTGTCCTTTGTATCCATTCAGAGGAACGCCGGCTAATGCGATTTGCCGGGAAAATATTTATTATACACATCAAAAAAATCGGATGTGGTCACCTCTGCGTCATGAATAAACGTTACTTCTTCCCACAGATTTTCGTTCAAAAGTCTTATCAGCTGCTCCACAAAGGCGTCATACTCCTGTCCGAACACTTCCTGCCTGCGCTGCTCCACAATCTTCAGCTTATTGTGATCTGTCTCCTCGCGGTCAAAAGTATTCAGACATTTGATAATATGATAGCCAAACTGGCTCTCCACAATACCGCTGATTTCATTGTTTCCCAGATTAAACGCCGCCGCCTCAAAATCCGGATCCATCTCGCCCTTCCCAAAAGAATAAACGGCTATGGAATCCTCGCTGTACTCCGCGATCAGGCTCTCAAAATCATGCTGTCCGTCGTTTGCAAGCGCCAGCACACCGGCCGCTTTTTCGTACACCGACGCTTTGGCATTGTCCGTATACTCCACCTTTCTGCCCGTCCCATCCAGCGTATAGGTCTTAAACAGGATATGCTGTACGGTTATAATCCTGGCCTCGTCATCGCTGATTTCCGGGTTGATGTCCTGTATGATCTGGTCGTACACTTTCTGCGCAAGAGCGTACTCCTCATACAGTTTCCCGATCACGTCCTGATCCACTCCAAGCAGAGTGATTTCTTTCTCATTCAGGGAGGCAAAGTATTCCTCCGCAGCCTGCTCCGCCAGTTCTTTTTCTTCCTTCGACAGTTCTATCCCGTTTTCCTCGGCAAGAAGCGTCATGCTTTTCACCTGGGCCATCCTTGCCAGCACGGTATCCTTGATATTCTGTTCCAGCGTCATCCCGTTCAGTTCTGTCTCCCAGATCTCCTGCCCGTAAACACTCTCATACTGGTTCTGTGTGTTGGTCAGATAGACCATGATTTCCGGCAGACTGCATGAGACACTGTCAATCCGGAATATTTCATCTCTCCGGAATCCGGTGGTAAGCACCACCGTCATATCCTTTCCGTCCGTCCCGCCGCACCCCGCAAAAAGAAGCCAGAGAGCGGCGAGCAGACATACGATTTTCCCTTTTTTCATTTCCTATCTGATCACATGAATCCAGCCTGCAGGCGCCTGGATGCGTCCCATCTGAATGCCCGTCAGCGTATCGTAAAGTTTCTTTGTCACAGGTCCCATATCCGCCATGCCGCTGGGCAGACAGATCTCCCTGCCGTGGTCCACGATTTTGCCCACGGGCGAGATCACGGCAGCCGTACCGCACAGGCCGCACTCCGCCATGTCTTCCAGTTCGGACAGATCCACTTCTCTCTCTTCCGCTTCCAGACCGAGATATTCTTTGGCCACATATACCAGAGACCGCCTGGTGATGGACGGCAGGATACTGTCGGACTTGGGAGTCACCACCTTGCCGTCTTTCGTCACAAACAGGAAGTTGGCTCCTCCCGTCTCCTCCACCTTGCTTCTGGTGGCAGGATCCAGATACATATTCTCGTCATATCCCTCTTCATGCGCGGACACAATGGCGTGCAGACTCATGGCATAATTCAGCCCCGCCTTGATATTGCCGGTTCCGCGCGGCGCGGCGCGGTCAAAATCGCTGACGCGGATGGTCAGAGGCTTTGCGCCGCCCTTAAAATAAGGCCCTACGGGCGTACAGAAAATTCTGAACTGATACTCACTTGCCGGTTTCACACCGATCACCGGATTGCTGCCAAACATATAGGGGCGGATATAAAGAGTTGCTCCGCTGCCGTAAGGAGGCACATAAGCCTCATTGGCTTTCACCACCTCGGTGACCGCCTGCACAAAACGCTCCTTGGGAAATACCGGCATCTCCAGCCGCCTGGCGGACGCTTCCAACCGCTCTCCGTTGAGATCCGGCCGGAACGTGACAATATGTCCGTCATCCGTCGTGTAGGCTTTCAGTCCCTCAAAAACGGTCTGCGCATACTGAAGCACTCCCGCGCACTCGTTGATCACCACCGTGGCATCGCCGCTCAGTGTGCCCTCATCCCACGCCCCGTCTTTATAATTGGAAATATATCTCTTTTCCGTCTGTATATAGCCGAATCCAAGATTCGACCAGTCAATGTTTTTCTTCTCCATACTGATGCTTCCTTTCCCGCCACGTGCCGCGGTTTTATTTTTTAACCATTATTATACTTTTTTTGGTGAAAGTCAATCGGAAATATACCGTCACTTCTTCACCCTCTCATATTTCACAAACCGGTAGGTAATATCAAAGTATACCTGCTCGTCGCTGTCCGCCGTAATCTCCCACTCCGGATCCCTGTCCAGATCTGTGAAATAACTGTCGGCCTCATACGCATGATCGACCTTTGTCACATGCGCCGTGTTGCAGTAGGGAAGCATCTGCCTGTATACGCTCTCGCCGCCGATGATGAAAATATCTTCGTCGGGATACTTTTTCAGTTCTTCCAGGAGCTTTTCCACGGAACTTACCGTCACGGCGCCTTTCACCTGAAACCCGGGGCTGCCGGAGAGAATAATGTTAGTTCTGTCTTTCAGCGGCTGTCCCTGTGGGAAAGTTTCCAGCGTCTTCCTGCCCAGCACCACCACCTTGCCTGTGGTCATGTTACGAAACTGCTTCATGTCATTTGGGATTCTCACCAGCAGCTGATTCTTATTGCCGATGGCCCAGTTTTCATCTGCAGATACAATCAGATTCATCTCTCGCTCTCTCCTTAAACCGCAATCGGTATGTTGTCAATCTGGCTGCCGAACTCATACCCTTCCACCGCCACATCGTTTCTTGTAAACTGATAGAAATCCCTGATCTCCGGATTCAGCCAGAATACAGGCGCAGGCTTTGGCTCCCTGGAGATCAGTTCCCGCACCATCGGCACATGCCTGTCATAGATATGCGCGTCCGCGATCACATGCACCAGTTCCCCCACCTGCATATCGCACACCTGCGCAAGCATATGCATCAGTACGGCGTACTGCACCACATTCCAGTTATTTGCCATAAGCACATCCTGAGATCTCTGATTCAGCACGGCGTTCAGCACCAGTCTGTCCGTTCCCGGCCTCTGGGTCACGTTAAAGGTCATGCTGTAGGCGCACGGATACAGATTCATCTCATGCAGATCCTGATGGACATACATATTTGTCATAATCCGGCGGCTGAAAGGGTTATTTTTCAGATCATAGATCACCCGGTCCACCTGATCCATCATCCCCTCCTTATACTGATGTTTCACCCCCATCTGGTAACCGTATGCCTTTCCGATAGAACCGTCCTCATCCGCCCATTCGTCCCAGATATGGCTGTGCAGATCATGTATATTGTTGGACTTGCTCTGCCAGATCCACAGCATCTCGTCCGTTGCTGTCTTAAGCGCAGTGCGGCGCAGAGTCATGATCGGAAATTCCCGGGACAGATCATATCTGTTCACCACACCAAACCGCTTGATTGTATATGCGGGAGTTCCGTCCTCCCAGTGAGGACGCACCTTTTCTCCCTCCGTGCTGGTGCCGTTATCCAGAATATCCCTGCACATATTTATAAAAGTTACATCTGCCGCACTCATCTCTCTCTACGCTCCCTTTTATTTTTATTGGCTGTAATGTCAGTTTTCGTATTTATCGCACAGCGAAATAATCTGGTCCGCAAATTTTGCCAGATCCTTGTTCGCTCCGCCCTCGCTCTTTTTGATAATCGCGATCAGGCGGTTGCCGGCTGCCAGCAGACGCCCATAAACTCCGCTGGTCACACGTTCTTTTTTCTTAATGGGAATAGGCAGAGCCTCGTATTCCAGTTTTCCGCTCATCAGATTGAACACCGTGCCGCTGTACGGCGCATAGGCTCTGATACCGTGCTCCACCTTCAGGCATTCCACAAAGGAATTGCAGACACTGTCCTCCCCGTGTACTACGAACACTTTTCTGGGTTTTTCCCGGAATCCCTCCACCCATTCCAGAAGTCCGTTTTTATCCGCATGCCCGCTCATACCGATCAGCTTCCGGACCTGGGC
>JAAVAG010000050.1 GCA_014804185.1 Lachnospiraceae bacterium | reverse complement strand
GAGCGGAATTTGCAAGCGCTGCCTGATATGCGGAGGTGTGTACCAGCATAGACATTTTGCCGGATGCGAAAGGATCCGCCATGCTGCCGCCGAATGCCTCCTGAAGTTTGGTATACTCATCCTGTCCGTAGTAATCGATCTGATCACGGATCCAGTTCAGTACTTCCTTATTGGTCTCTGTATCTACCAGAGGCTGGGGATTCAGATCGTCGCCGTACCAGTTCTTTCCCTGATTTGCGTTGATCATCCATGTGTCGATACCACCGTTTCCAAGTACGGGCATAAAGCCGATTCTCTCATAAGAACCGTCGTCCGCTTTCTTGTCCAGTTTCCTGGCGGCTTCAATCAGATCGTCCCATGTCTTGATGTCTTCCGGGTTGATTCCTGCTTCCGCGAAGTGATCCTTGTTATAGTAGATCGCTCTGGTGTCCACGGAATAAGGCAGTGCGTACACCTTTCCGTCCTCACCTTTGCAGGCATCGATATACTGGGAATAGAAACCGTTCAGCACATCGTCCGTCAGGTACTCATCCATGGGTTCCATCTGACCCTGGGAAGCGCGGAAACGAACTTCCTCCATGCTGTTTGCCATAATATCGCAGGGATCATGCGCTGCGATTGCCGCAATGTTGTTGGTGAAGATTTCTCCCCAGCCGATATCCACATAGGTCACATGATATTTGGTCTGAGAATTGTTAAAGCCGTCCACCATCTCCAGAATATAAGGCTTTCTGGCATCGGAACTCCACCATGCCCAGAATGTCAGTTCAATGCGTTCTCCGTTGTCCTCTTCGCCCGCATCGCTCTGGTCATCTCCCTGATTCGCATCCGAGTTGGTATCTTCCTGTTTGGTACCCGGATCACTGCTGCCCTGAGTATCGTCGGCATTGTCGCCGCAGCCTGCCAGAACAGATGCCAGCATGGTAATACTGAGCAACAGACCCAATACTTTCTTTTTCATATCCTTTCCTCCTTGGTTGTATTAGCAGCGGTTATTTTGCCGCCGCTTTTCTGTTGATAGACTAATACTATCATTAAGACTTCTATTTTGCAAGCATTTTTTGAATATTTTTGAATATTAATGACAATATTTTGAGTTTATTTGAACATGATGTGAAAATAAGGATAAAAATGGGAGTAAAAATCAACAACATACATACGTTTTTCCATGCTTGCACTTCATTATTTTTACTATATGTCCCATATTTTCCCGGATTTTTTTAGTCTGCTCACATTATTTGATATTTCTTCACTTTTTATTCATGATGTGATATAATTCAGATACAATCAACTGACAGCAGCAAAGTGAGGTTATGCAAATGATTCCGGCTATCCGACAGGAAAAAATCCTTGAGATGCTTTCTTCCAACGAAATAATATCCACCGACATCATTATGAAAGGATTGAACATATCCGTATCCACCCTGCGGCGGGATCTGGTGAAACTGGAACGGGAAAAGAAGATTATGCTTCTCCACGGAGGCGGCGTCAAGCTGACCCAGAAACCCCTGGAACTGAGCATTTCAACCAAGCTGGAACTGAACAGAGAAATCAAAGAAAAAATTGCGCTACGTGCCGTGGCTCTGATTGAGGACGGCGACGTCATATTTATGGACTCTTCCTCCACCACATACATGATGATTCCATATCTGGCCGGCAAAAATATAAGCGTTGTGACAAACGGCATTTCCCACGTCGATCAGCTTACCGCCTACGACATTCCCGGCATCATCATCGGCGGCAGTATCAAAAAGACCACAAACTCCTGCATCGGTCCCATTGCGGAGAACAACCTGAGGACCCTCTTTTTTAATAAATGTTTTCTGGGAGCCAGCGGCTTTTCCATTGCCTCGGGCATAACCAATCATGACATTAACGAGCGCGCTATCAAATCTCTTGCGCTTAAAAATTCCTGTCAGCCGTATTTTCTTCTGGATCACACTAAATTCGGCAACATCACACTGGTCCATGTAGCCAACCTGGATGAGTATCCTGTACTCACGGATGAACTGCCGGAGTGCCTCAAAGGATATGAGAACTTTATTGTCTGTGACTGAAAACATTTTAGAGCATCCAACCGCACAGGCGGAAATAATTGCAATACAAAAAGATGGCCGATCAGGCCATCTTTTTCAGGTTTTCGTTATTAAAGCGGTGTTGCGAAACATTTTTCCATTTCAATCACCCAGTTTTTCTGTACTCCCCCTCTGCATCAGCATACAATTCACAGATTTATCAGGAATGTTTCAGACAAAATACTCTGGCAATGGGCGCAGTCACATGTGCTTTTTCTTCCAGGGTCACGCGGTACCCGTCCTGCTCTCTGACAACAGATACCACTTTTTCATCCCCCATCGCCGTAATCTCATCCACATCTCCCTCGTAAGGAATCCAGACGGTATTTTCCACAGGATCCGTTTCCTGTCTGAACGTCTGGATCGCATAGACCGTCCCGTCTTTGCGGGTAAATCCAATGCCGTCCTTTTTATAAGGCGCACAGACACGGGTGCCAAAGATCGCCTCTCCATATGTATGCAGCCATTCCCCCATGCCTCTCAGCGTCTTCGCCGCTCCGGCGGGAATACGGCCGTCCGGCTGAGGTCCTACGTTGATCGCGAGATTGCCGCCTTTTACCACAATATCCGCCAGCAGGCAGATCACCTCTCGGGGAGATTTATAATCATCCTCGTATTTAAAGGAAAAAGATGTGCCAAGCGTAATACAGCTTTCCCAGGGAATGGACATCGGTTCCTCCGGCACGCACTGTTCGGGAGTGACATAATTTTCGTAAGGTCCTCCCACCGTCCGGTCAGCGCAGAGCATTCCCGGCTGTACCTTTCTGATCTCCTCAATCACCTCTCCCAGCCGGATATCCTGTCCATTGTGAGGGCAGACCCATCCCGCGTCAAACCACATACCGTCTATCCGCCCATACGCCGTTCCCAGTTCTCTGATCTGGTTCTGCGTAAACGTCACAAAGCGCTCCCACTCCTCCCGGTTCTCCCTGGGATTATAGGAAGGTCCTCTGTATTTGAATTTTCCTCTGGGCGTATCGTCTTTCCAATAACTGTCCACGTGCCAGTCGGCCTTGGAGAAATATTCTATGATACCGATGCCTCTTTTGCGGAACGACTCAAACAGGTGCGCGCAGATATCCGCATATTTATGCCCGTGAAAGGGACAATCCGGCGCAGTAATTTTATAATCGGAATACTGGGTATCCCACATACAGAAACCGTCATGATGCTTGGTGGTGAAAAGCAGATATTTCACTCCCGCCTCCCTGGCAAGGTCTGCCCACTTCTCCGGCTCAAAACGGATCGGATTGAAAGTCCTGTTCAACCCGAAATACTCTTTCTTAAAATCCTCTCCGGTCACTTCCCAGTCGATTCCGTCTCTGGACCAGTCCGCGTCCCCATCGCTGAGCGCCCAGGATTCCACAATACCAAGCTGGGAATAAGGCCCCCAGTGCATCATCAGTCCCAGTTTCTGATCCTGGAACCATTCCAGCTTTCGGAGCACTCTGGGATCTGTCGATCTCACATAAGAGTCCTCTCTGCTGTAGCTGTGGACGCCGTCCACCACAAGTTTTTCTTCGTTCGTCTCCTGCTCTTTCTGCAGTTCTTCATTGTTTTGTGTGATTTCTTCCGCCATCTCTTTTTCCTCTTATTTAAGCTCCTTCTCTTACTTCAGTGCCTGCGCAATGTCTTCTCTCATATCAATCACCGCAGCCCTGGATGCATCAGCATAGCCCCGTTCGCCGAATGCCGCGTATTTCTCCTGCTGATATGCGGCGATGATTCCTCTGGACGAATTGACAATGGCTCCCAGACCATCCTTGTTAAAGAAATGCACCAGATCGGCGCCTTTTCCACCCTGCGCGCCATAGCCGGGCACAAGAATAAAAGACTTTGGCATAATACTGCGCAGGATCTTTCCCTGCTCCGGGTAGGTTGCCCCCACAACCGCCCCTACATAGCTGTAGGTATCTCCCATGCATTCTTCGCTCCATTTTGCCACCTGTCTGCCCACCGCCTCGTAGAGCGGCTTTCCGTCCTCCTGTAAAAATCTGTCCTGAAACTCTCCGCTGCTGGGATTGGATGTCTTGACCAGAATAAAAATCCCTTTCTTTTCCTCCTGACATACTTTGATAAAAGGTTTCACCCCGTCTGAGCCCAAGTAGGGATTTACAGTCGCAAAATCCTCATTAAATCCTCTGCAGACTTTACTTCCCACCATCACTTTTCCCAGATGGCCTGCCGCATACGCCTCCGACGTGGAACCGATATCCCCCCGCTTGACATCTCCGATGACGACCAATCCTTTCTCATGGCAGTAATCCACCGTCTTTTGAAACGCCTGCATCCCCTCCAGCCCAAACTGCTCATACATGGCGATCTGAGGTTTCACCGCGGGCACCAGGTCGCAGATGGCATCCACAATCCCTTTATTGTACTGCCATATTGCTTCCCCCGCCCCGGCCAGCGTCTCTCCGTACTCCGCATACGCCGTCTGCCTGATATATTGTGGAATATACTTCAGCATAGGATCCAGTCCTACCACAATAGGCGCACCCGTCTTCTTGATTTTCTCCACCAGTCTGTTGATCATTTTCTTTTTACCTTTCTCATTTTTTCCCTGAATTAAGGCGCCCCACCTGCCGTGCGGCGCCCCGATACCTGATGCCCCTATTATACATAAACCGGGTCTGACGGTCAATGTGAAAAGACCGATTTTTCTCTTTTGTCGTTTTCTTCTTTCCTGCTGTGTGATATAATCTGGGAAACAGTAATTCAGAAAGGTATGGGAAAAAAATGAAAATCGTCACTGGTAAATCTGAAAACGGAATACCGGTCCGTTTTCTGTGGGAAAAAGAAGATGCACCGGACGCAATAATTGAAGTTCCGATTTTCAGCGGAAAATATCTGGACATTTATTGCGAAACCGGCAGCGGTACGCCGGTCATTTGTATGAATTGCGGAAAAAGCAGCGAACTGGAACCTTTGGGTGTCAGGGAAATCCTGGCTGTCATTTCCAAAAAATGCCGGGAATGGCACATTCACTCCTGCAACATTGATCTGAATGTTTTTTATGAACGATTCGGAAAAACGGCGCTCTCACAGGCAGTGCTTGGCCTGATGCTTGGCCGGTATTCCTATTCTCTGAAAAGTTTTCTGGAAGAATACACAGGCGATAAAACAGGCAAAGAAACGGATCAATCCTGCTGCTTTTACATAACCTGCGCTTCCCCAGAAATTCCGGAAGATGCCGCGGAGGCTCTAATCGTAGAGGCACAGGAACTGGCATCCGATATGATATTCGCCCGGGATATGGCAAACACCCCGGGAAATCATCTGCGGCCGGCGGATTTCCGGAAGTATTTATGTAACTTCGCAAAAGATACGGACATCGAAGTTCAGGTTCTGGAGTATGAACATCTGCGGGAAATGGGAATGGAAGGCCTGTGCGGTATAGGAGAAAGCAGCGATTTCCCTCCCTGTCTGGTGGTTATGAGATATCGCGGAAATCCGGACAGTCAGGAAACTCTGGGGCTTTTCGGCAAAGGTGTGACCTGTGACACAGGCGGCTACTGTCTCAAGAGCAGCAAAAGCATGGCCGGAATCAAAGGGGACATGGCCGGAGCCGCAGCCGTTGCCGGGGCCATGCATGCCGCGGCTGCACTTCGGCTTAAACTGAATGTCACGGCCTGCATGCCCATCTGTGAAAACCGAATCTCCTCTTCCGCACATCTGCCCGGGGACGTAATCACGTCTTACAGCGGTAAAACCGTTGAGATATTGAACACGGATGCGGAGGGACGGCTCATACTTGCGGATGCCATCGGCTATGGTATCAAGGACGAAAAGGTATCGGCTGTGGTGGATATCGCCACGCTCACCGGCTCTGTCTGGACCGCACTGGGATATACGATCGCAGGGGCAATGTGCAATAACGATACATTGTACGGACTGTTCGAGAGGGGACTGCAGCATTCCCTGGAGAGATACCTCCGTTTTCCTTATGGACGTGAACACCTGAAACTGCTACGGAGCAATGTCGCTGACATCAAAAACATCGGCGGCGATTATTGCGGCACCATTACCGCAGGCGTATTTCTGAAAGAGTTTGCAGACGGAAAGCCATGGCTCCATCTGGACATAGCCGGAACCGCCTGGGGCGATCCCCCGCAGTATGCTTTCGACCATCCCGGCGCCACCGGAGCAGGTCTTACCTCTCTGTATTACCTGATGAAAGAGTGGGAAACAAAATAATCCCTTGCTTTTACAAACCCGGAATCGTATCTGATTACCCGTCACCTACGCAGTTCTCAGGCTGCACCATGAAAAAGAGTTCTCTTCAGAAGAACTCTTTTTCATTACAAATCTATCATTTTCCCTGAATCCGCTCCAGTTCTGCCTGCATCGCAGCAATGATGGCGTCCTTTTCCTCAATCTCCTTTTTCTGTCGAATGATCGTGCTCTCCTGCTGGCTGATTGTGCTCTCCTGCTGGCTGATCGTGCTTTTCTGCTGGCTGATCGTGCTTTTCTGTTCGCTGATCGTGCTTTTCTGCTCGCTGATCGTGCTTTTCTGTTCGCTGATCATACACTCATGCGCATTCATTTCTTTCTGCTGCTCTTTCAACACTTCTTTCTGTTGATCAATCTCTTTTTTCATTTTCTCGCACATATATTCCACAGTGTTTCTGTCCATAATCGCCAGTGCCTCTGAATACATATTAATCAGCCTCCTTGGATCTCTTCGAAATTCTACAATATCAAGATACATATCACGGAATTGGGGATATTGGTTGACCAGTTTTACGATTGTATCCGGGTCGTCCGAGCTGAAAAAAGTCAGCCAGGCGTCCAACTCGGTATTTATATTGTGTTCCATAGAATGAAAAGTGTCAAGAGATATGTAGATCGCTTTCTGCAGAAACTGAATATCCGCTCCGCTGTCCATGACAGTATGCTGGCGGTGAATATAGGCCGGATATACATTCAGAAATTCCTCCGCGCTCTGTTCCATAAGGATGATCATATAAACCGGTTTCATATCCCTATAGGAAAATTTTTTCTTCTTAACGCTTTTCACTCGATTGTACTGACGCATAATACAGTCGGAAATGTAGCAGCTGCTCCTCTAACGGAAATTCCAGATAAGTTCGATAAGCTTCGGCGTCCGCACGAAGCAGATCTTCAGCCTCTTCCTCTCCCAGGGATTCTCCCAGAATATCCGCAAGAGTATAGTACGTCTGTGTTTTTTGCATAGGCAAACTTCCTTTCGTATAAAATTTTCCGTCTTACTTGAAATATTCAGGCGATACGCCTCATATAAGAACCAAGCAGAAATGTGGTATACCAGACTTGGCCGCAAGATGGGCAGCCGACTTCCGTATACCCCACAGTTTGATGTCTGTGGCACATGTTTACCTTAACACATTTTCGCTGACAATGCAACTGTAAAAGAGAAAGATTACTGTAAAATCATTTCCATCCCCGCTTTTTGCAGCTTCAGCCCGCACTTTTCATAGAACCGGAATGCCTGCTCGTTGCACGCCCACACATTCAAAGTCACATTATAGCACTTGTTTTCCCTGGCAAATTTCAGAACATGCTCATATAAAAGTGTGCCCGTTTTCTGGCCTCTGGCCTGTTCGTCCACACACAGGTCGTCTATGTAAAGAGTCTTTATATCTGTCAGAATATTATCGTTTTCATGTTGAATAAACTTGCAAAACGCATACCCAAGCACACGATCTCTGCTGTCTGCCGCTACAAAGACGGGCCTCCTGTCATCTCTCAAAATTTCCAGCAGCTGCTCATCGGTATATTTTTTTACATCGCTTTTAAACAGATCCGGCCTGCCCCCATGGTGGATCATCAGCACCTGCCGGAGCAGTCTGTCTATTGCTTCCATATCCCTCTCTTCCGCTCTTCTCACCCTCACCTGATCTGCCGCCATCTTTTGGTTCCCTCCTCCATTTTCACTGTATTTTTATCTTGTTGACAAAAATCCGAATTCCCTTACCGCTGTCTCATCATCCGGGTATGTCTGCAGATAGCTGTTTATGAGCGCCGCTGCCTTCGTATATTCGCCCAGAAACTCATATGCCACCGCCTCGTTAAACTGGAGCGTCTGCATCATTCCATTGTCCGGTATATTCATCGCTTTCTGAAAAGCCGTAAGCGCCGCCTCATAGTCTTTCTGGTGCATATGACAGAGTCCCAGCTGATTGTAAAGCCGCGCATCCCCTTCATGCCCGTTCAGATATGCCTCATAGACGTTGCGAATGGCGTAATTATAATCTTCTGTGGCCTCATAAGACTTCCCCAGATACAGATACACATCGGCCGTGTCCGCCTTTTTGGCATCCTCCAGATTCAGGCACGCCTGTTGATATTCGCCCAGGTAATAGTAGATTCTCCCCCTGTCGTAAGAGGACATTTTTTCCGCCCTCTCCTGCAGCGCGGTCCGCAGATATTCCTCTCCTTTTTCGTTATAGCCGTGGGCCGCCAGCACCTCATAAATGTCGATCAGCCTGTCATAATCCTCCGGCAGCATGGCAATGACACATTCAAAGTCCTCCAGCGCCTGTTCCAGTCTGCCCAGTTCCAGCCTGGCGTTTCCCCGCAGAAAACCGGCATCCGGTTCCCGTGTTTTCAGTGTCAGAATCGCGGTATAAATCTCCTCCGCCTGGACGTAATCTCCATTTTTACAGTGAGCGGCAGCCAGATAAAAGTTCACATCATAGTCTATTTCCTTTATCATTCCGTCGCTGTAAGAAAGACACTCCTCCAGATAGGCCGCAGCGGAACTATAATCCGTCATTCCCATACTTGCGATCCCCATCCCTCTGGCAATCAGTCTCTCGTTCTCTCCGTTTTCTCTGGCGGCCTCAAAACATTCCATCGCCCGCTGATAATCCAGTGCCGCTATGGCCTCCATTCCGGCCTCCACATTGGCGTTTCCCGTTTTTCCTCCGCATCCCGACAGCGCTATGCACAGCAAAGCACACGCCGCTCCCACCTGTTTCCTCATACTGATAGTCATGCCTTTCCCATCAATCCTGATAATCTTTGATTCATTTTATGATTATAGCATTGACTCCTGTCCTTTGCAATAAAAACGGGTTCCCGGCAAACCACACCGGAAACCCGCCAGACACTTTATGGATGCCGGACAGCAGCATAAAGTCTGTCATACTTTAACCACATTCTGATAAAATTCGTCCACGGCATCAAAAAACGCATGGATGTTTTCCCATTTTGACATGGGCGGGATGTCGCACCCGGAGGAAATCACAAAATTGGGATATTTACAGCATCGTCCCATCAGTTCCAGCGTCGCCTCTCTGACGGACTGCGGACTGCCGTTCCTGAGCTGCCCCGCCGGATCAATATTCCCCATCACCACCACATCCTCCGGGACTTTCTGCAGCACGTCCTCCATATCCACCGCATTTCCGAAATGATAAGCGGCCGCCCCTGTTTCCAGAATGGAGTCCAGCATGGAAACCGTATTGTTTCCGCAATTATGATAAATGACCAGAAACGAATCATCCTGCACCGCATCCACGATTTCTTTCACATAGGGGGACGAAAACTCTTCCGCCAGGGCGGGTGAGAGAATACCTGCCAGAGGCTCTGCTATAACGATTCCATTCGCGCCCGTCTCCTTGTATGCCCCGCAGTATGCTTTCAGAAATTCCGTGGCTTTCCGCAGAACCGTATGCACCAGATCCGGATCTTCATAGCAGAGAATCATGATCTCCGTGACATCCAGCAGACGTCCTGCAAGTGAAAACGGACCAATCACTCCCGCAAATACAGGCCGGTCCGTGATGGTTTTGACGGCCCTGCCGATGGCCTGTATATACAGGCCGGTGCGCCCGCTTCCCACTTTCGGGATTTCCAGTTCCTCCGCCTGCTTTTGTGTCCCCACAATACTTCCCACAACGGTGGGCACTTCATCCTCCGATATATGAATCTTTGAGCCAAAACACTCCGCTTCCACCGAAAGATCCATCAGACTCACCGAAGCGGCAGCATCCACAGCGCCTGCAACCGCCTCCATGCCCCGTGCCTGGGCGTCGGCATCACTGATCAGTTCCTTTACCGTAATTCCGAGCAGCTGGACTGCCGGGAATGAAAGAATGGGAAGCGCCTTCTTTACAGGGGCCATCCGCAGCTTCTCCATCCATTGTCTCATATTCCTCTCCATCTTTTCCTCACTTTCCGCCTTCACCCTCGTCCCGTCCCGCCAATACCATTCCAAAGTAAGTCACCGTGTTCTCCCCATTGATGTATTTCATGCCGCAGAGCCGTGATAATTCCGAAACATTGATTCCATAAGCCTCCATGGAAGCCAGTGCAAGCTGCGGATGTCTGCAGGGCTGTCCGGTCTTTTTTCCGCACACCGAACATACCCGGCAGCCTCCGGCTCCCAAATGAAGTATCTTACCTGCCTGCTTTACCTCAGCGCTCTCTCTTACCGCCTGGATCAAATCGTTATGCCGCTGCCCCGCCAGCATCATTCCCTCAAAATCGTAACTGTCCTCCAGATCCCATACCGTCTGATAGGCAACGGCATATCGATAACTCTTTGCCTCCCGGATCAGCTCATCGATCTCTCCCACATCCGGCGGGCAAGTATAGCAGCCTCCGAAATTCCCGCAGGCATTGGACTCGCACAGTTTTCTGAAACCGGGCTCAAATGGAATCTCCGAAACTTTTATGACCGCAGCCGAACGTGCTCCCAGCGCCAGCACCGTCTGCCTGATCTTTTCATACATTTACATAGTCCCCCGGCAGAAAGCCACCGCCACATCAGCCGCACTGGCTGCATCGGGCGTATACCGGTCCGCGCCGATCTGCTGACAGAACGCCTCCGATACGGGCGCACCGCCCACCATGATCTTGACCTTGTCCCGGATACCTGCTTTCTCTGCCTCTTTCACCACCTGCGCCATCACCGGCATGGTGGTGGTCAGCAGCGCGGAGCAGCAGATCACCTGGCAATTCTGCTCTATGGCGGTCTTCACATATGTTTCGGCATCCACATCCGTGCCAAGATCGATGACTTCCAGCCCTTTTCCCTCCATCATCATTTTGACAAGATTCTTTCCGATGTCGTGGAGATCTCCTTTGACCGTGCCGATACACACCCTTCCGGACGCCTCCACGCCGCTTTCCGCCAGAAGCGGTTTCAAAAGAGAAGCCCCCATATTCATTGCGCGGGCAGCAATCAGGACTTCTGGCACAAATACCTGATTGTTCTTAAACTTTTCCCCCACAATATTCATTCCCGCCAGCAGTCCCTGCTCCAGAATCACTTTTGCATCCATTCCATCGTCTATGGCCTGCTGCACCAGTTCCTTTACGATCTTCGCTTTTCCTTTCTGCATGTTTTCCGAAATTTCATTTAAAATATCCATTTTTACACCTTTCTGCCCGCTTTGGTGGGCGTCCAATCAAAAGTTCGAATGGAACATTCAAACTTCTCCTCCATATTCCGTTGTCTCTGTCCTGGTATTTCCATTATAGCAGTTTCTGTTTTTATTTCTTGTTGTTCAATATTCTGTTTTGTAATTTTTTGTCTTGTCCGTTGAACCGATTCATGAGATACTGAAACTATCACATATCGGCCGCCTATGCCAGATAAGGAGAATACTCTGCCGTGAAAACACAAAAACTGACCATACTGGCGCTCTTTACCGCCGCAGCGCTGATCCTGTCCCTGGTGGAATCCGCATTTCCCCCGCTTGTCCCCATCCCGGGCATCCGGCTTGGACTGGCGAATATCGTGACGCTGATCATCCTGTTAAACTTCACGCCCGGAAACGCCCTCTGTGTTCTGCTGGCCCGTATTCTGCTCGCCTCCATCTTTTCCGGACAGGCCATGTCTCTGCTTTACAGCCTGGCGGGAGGCACTGTGTGCTTTTTTGTCATGTGGGGGATAAACCGGCTTCTGACCGGGCATTACATTTTCCTCACCAGCATCTTCGGCGGATGTTTTCACAATATCGGCCAGATTCTCGCCGCTTTTCTGATCACCGGCACGGCAGGCGTATTCGCCTATCTTCCCATCCTCCTTATCAGCGGCATTGTAACCGGACTTTTCACCGGACTGTGCGCGCATTTTGCACAGCGATTCCTCACAAGGCATATCGACTTTCCCATGTGAACTGTGGTTCACATTGGGATCCACGGTTCACATTGGGATCCATGCTCCCAGGGGTCAGGGCTGTAATGGGATATCATAGTTTCCGTATTGTCTCCAGATCTCCATCATCATTTCATAGCGTTCCAGTGCAAGTCCGGTGTAGGCACAGTTGGATGTACAGAAAATATATCCCCGGCCGTTTGCCATCCCCTCCCGCAGGGAGCGAAGCACATCCGCCCGGCATTCCTCCTCTGTCCCGGTCTGCAGCAGCGCGCAGTTTACATTTCCCGCCAGTGCGATTTCATTTCCAATGATTTTACGCACCTCCGGAATAGACACGCCGCCCTGGGGATCCAGCGAATGGATTGCATCCGGTTTACACGCCGCCATCTGCGCGACAATGGGCATAATGTTTCCGTCCGTATGCTTGATAGTATAATAGCCCATTTTGCGGTATTCCGAAATGACTTCTTTCAGGTAAGGCACAATCAGCTCGTCAAAACTTTCCGGACTGAAGAAAGGATTCACATTAAAGCAGTAGTCCGAGCAGAGTCCGAACCCGTCCAGCAAGTGCCCCTTTTCATCCAGTTTCCGCGCCACATCCAGGGATCTTTCCAGCCGTATTTTGGATTCCTCGTTGAGTCCCTCGGGATCCTCATACATCCGGATCGAAAAGTCCATCATGCCCTCTCCGTCGGGAATCGACCAGGTGGGATCCCCGTGCATCATAATATAATATTCATCCCCGCTCTTCTCCCGGATCAGCTCCAGAAGCCACTGTATGTTGTCAATTCCCCCGGGCTTGGGATGCACAAAAATTGCGCTGTGGCCGTACGCTTCTGCCGTATCGATATAAAGCTGCGCCATCTCATTCATATGAAGACTTTTTTCCTTATAACTCATCTGATCCCACTGTTCATAGATGCGCTGGGAGGGATGCACCTTTCCGAACTTTTCCATTGTCAGGAAAAAAACCAGTTCAAATGTGGGAACCTGCCCGCCCACCGGCTCGCATTTCAGCGTCTTAATAAATTTTTCACGGTTCGTCATTATCCGTTTCTCCTCCTTTATGGCTTTTAATCCCGTCTCGCACATTTCTTGTATGATACCTCTCTCATTATTATTGCTTTCCCTTATTATAGCATTCCCTCCTTATATTTCTTGTACAAAATTGTTCTGTTTAGCATTTCTTTGTCCTGCTTTCTTGACATATCCCACTCCGGCATGCATACTAAAATTATCTATCGACCCACACTACAGGAGATTCCCATGACAGCAAACACCAATCTGCCCTTTGACCTGGAACTTGCCAAAACCTGCTCGCAGGCATTTTCCGCCTCCACCGGCATCGGATGCACAGTATCAGACGCACAGGGCGTCACGCTCTGCGAGCACGGCTATGGCTGTGCCAGCTGCGAACTGTGCGGTATCGCGGGCAAGTCCCGGGACAAATGCATAAATGCCCATAATTACGGAATGACAGCTGCCTCCCGTTTCGGGGGCAGATATATTTATTTCTGCCCTATGGGCCTTACCTGCTTTGTATCCCCTATTATCGGCGACACCACGGATGCTGCCAAAATTACGGTAGGTCCATTTATTATGGTGGACAAGCAGGATTATATCGACTGTGAATTGCAGGAAAATTTCTCCGCCTCCCCCGAAGCGCTGCGGCAGGCGCTGGTTTTTCTGGAAAAAATCCCGCTGATCTCCCCCGAAAAGGTGCAGGAGTTATCGATTCTTTTGTTTATGTCCGCCGGATTTATGAACCATCTCTCCGAGGAAAGCCGTTTTATGACGATGGCGCGCTCGGATTCCCTGCAAAAGGAAATCAGCGCATATATCCTGCAGATGAAACAGCAGCCCTCCTCCTTCGGCTATCCCTTTGACATGGAAAAAAATCTGCTGCAGAGCCTCTCACATTATGACCCCCGTCAAACTCTGCTCTGTCTGAAAAACCTCCTTGCCTCCCTGCTGACGGGCAGCGGCGGCAATCTGAAATGGATCAAAGCGCGGCTCTCAGAACTGCTGGTCATGATCTCGCGCACTGCCATTGAAAACGGTGCTCCGGAGGGAAACGCCATGCTTTTGCTGCGCCGCTACCGGAAAGCTTCCCCGTCGCTGGACAGCTTTGATTCCCTCAGCGCATGGACTGTGAAACTGATCGGTGATTTTATGGAGGAATATACCCGCTGCGCAGGTACCGGGCATACCGCTGCCATAAACAAATGTCTGCAGTATCTCGATGTAAACTATTCCCGGCAGATTAGCCTGGAATCCGCCGCGCAGCAGATCGGCCTGACTCCGGCCTATCTCAGCCGTATTTTCAAAAAAGAAACCGGCTGCAGCTTCAACCAGTACCTGAACCGGATCCGCATCACAAAGGCCCGGGATCTGCTCCGCTATTCCCGGATGAGCCTGTCGGATATTGCCATGCATACAGGTTACAACGATCAAAGTTATTTTACCAAGGTATTTCAGCGCATCACCGGGATGTCCCCCGGAAATTACCGAAAAAAGCACAGCCATATGAAAAAGTAACAATAACTCCGGCTCTAAATCATACAAATTGCGCTACCTTTTTTTTACAATTGTGGTATACTTACCTTTAGGGTCAAGACCCGGGAGTGCCCGTGCGTCTGGGCGCAGATGGGTATAACTATGGAAAGGTGTGAAAATCTGTATGAAAATTATTATTGTCGGCTGCGGGAAAGTGGGATATACCCTGGTGGAACAGCTTTCCACCGAGGGCCACGACATTGTAGCCATAGATGAAAGAGCAGATAAAGTATCTTCTATCTCCAATGCTTTCGATGTGATCGGTATGATCGGAAACGGCGTCAGCTTTGAGACACTGAAACAGGCCGATATCGCAAGCGCTGATCTTCTTATCGCCGTCACCGGTTCCGACGAGCACAATCTTCTCTGCTGCATGATCGCCAAAAAAACTGGCAACTGCAAAACTATCGCCAGGGTCCGGAATCCCATCTACTATAATGAGGCAGATTATCTCAAAAACGAATTCGGCCTGGCCATGACGCTGAATCCCGAATCCACCGCGGCACAGGAAATCGCACAGATTATTCGTTTCCCTTTTGCGCAGAAAATCGATACTTTTGCCCGCGGGCATATTCACCTGGTACATTTCCGGGTGCGTCCCGATTCCGTCCTGGTGGGACGTTCCCTGCAGGATATCCGAATCAATCTGAAAAGCCAGATGCTTGTATGCCTGGTGGCAAGGGGCAAGGAAATCATTATCCCCAAAGGCGAATTCCGCATTGAGGCGGGAGACATTCTGGGGGTTGTAGCCGAGCGCAGGAAAGTGAACACCTATTTCCGACAGTTGTCCATCTCCTCTACCTCCGTCAAAAACGTGATGATCACCGGCGGCGGCAAGACCTCCTACTATCTGGCAAAACTCCTGCTGAAAACCGGTGTGAACGTAAAAATCATAGAGATCAATCAGGCCCGCTGCGATGAATTGTGCGACCTGCTCCCCCGGGCGACCATCATCCACGGCGACGCCACCAATGAGGATCTGCTCCTGCAGGAAGGTCTGGAGGACACGGACGCACTGATCACGCTGACCAATATGGACGAGGAAAATATTCTGCTGTCCATGTTCGGCAAAAGCCGTTCTCACGCCAAGATCATCACCAAGGTGAACCGTATCGGCTTTTCCAGCATCCTGGATCAGCTGTCTTTAGACAGCGTCATCTATCCCCGGCTTATCACCGCAGACTATATAACCAAATATATCCGCTCTGCCAGCAACTCCATGAACAGTGATGTGGAGAGTTTCTATAAACTGGCCGATGGGAAAGCGGAAGCGCTGGAATTTTTTATAAAAGAAGCTTCCCCGGTTACCGGTATCCCGCTGCAGCAGCTTCGCATACGCAAAAACACGCTGATCAGCTGTATCTACAGGGACAAGCAGGTCATTATTCCCAGCGGACAGGACTGTATCCTGCCGGGAGACATGGTCGTTGTCATTCTGAAAGATTATAAGATCAGCAATATTGCCGGAATATTGGAAAAGTGAGAAGGGCGCGGTGATTCATTATGAACTATTCTATTATTCGATATGTTGTAGGCTGGGTTTTGAAATTTGAAGCAGGTTTTCTGTGTCTGCCCGCGCTGGTCGGTCTTTTCTATCTGGAGCAGGACAGCCTGTTCTACCTGCTTACGGCTGCAGCATGCCTGGCAGGCGGCTTTTTTCTGACACTGAAAAAGCCTGTAAACCGCATGCTCTATCCCAGGGAGGGATTTATCATTGTGGCGCTGAGCTGGATCGTCCTCAGTCTCTTTGGCGCCATTCCCTTTGTCCTGACAGGGGATATCCCCTCCTATATAGACGCACTGTTTGAAACTATCTCAGGCTTTACCACCACCGGCGCCAGCATCCTGACAAATGTGGAAGCGCTGTCCTATACCAATCTGTTCTGGCGCAGTTTCACCCACTGGATCGGCGGTATGGGAGTGTTTGTCTTTATCCTGGCGATCACGCCGCTTCTCGGCGGATCCACAATGACGCTGATGAAAGCGGAAAGCCCAGGCCCCTCCGTGGACAAGCTGGTTCCCCGCCTGAAAGATACCTCCAAAATTCTGTATATGATCTATATTGCGCTGACTCTTGTGGAGGCGCTGCTCCTTTTATGTTTCGGTATGTCTCCTTTTGACGCTTTTTGTACCAGCTTTGGCACCACAGGCACCGGAGGCTTCGGCATCAAAAATGACAGTATGGCCGGATACGCTCCCGCCATACAGAATATTGTGACCATTTTCATGATCCTCAGCGGCATCAACTACAGCGTATACTTTCTGCTCCTGCGCAGAAAACTGAAACAGGCGCTGTGTTTTGAGGAACTCTGGTGGTATCTGGGCTTTATCGCGGCGACGGGGGGCATTATCTTCTTCAATATCCGCCATCTGTTCTCCACCTCGGGTGAAGTCCTGCGGCATACATTTTTTCAAATCGGTTCCATTATCACCACTACGGGATTTGCAACAACTGATTTCAATCTCTGGCCGCAGCTCTCCAAGAATTGTCTGATACTTCTGATGTTCATAGGAGCCTGCGCCGGAAGCACCGGCGGCGGCATTAAAGTGTCGCGTATCCTGATTCTTTTAAAATCTATCAAAAAGGAACTCACCTCCATCGCCCACCCGCAGGTGGTCACCAAGGTCCGCCTGAACGGCCACTCGGTAGCACACGAGGTGGTACGCTCCACAAATGTATTTATGACAGTTTATCTTATTATCCTGTTCATCTCCGTACTACTGGTCAGCATAGAAGGATACGATTTTACCACAGGCTTTACAGCGGTGGTTGCGGCGCTGAACAATATCGGTCCCGGTCTGGAACTGGTGGGGCCCACAGGAAATTTCGCCTTTTTTTCTGTGTTCTCCAAGCTGATCCTGATGCTGGACATGCTGGCCGGACGTCTGGAACTGATCCCGATGTTGGTACTCCTTACCCCTTCCTGCTGGAAAAAACACTGAACTTTTGCGGTCAGGAATCCTGGGGCAGTCTGATCTGCCCCAGATGTTCCGCCATCCGATTGACACTGCCGCTGGTTCTGTTTAAATGCTCTTCTCTGAGCAGCCTTTTTGTTCTCTCCACTTCCTCCAGCAATTCTCTGGCGGACAGAAGCGCACATCCCTGACCGCGTATGATAATCTGCTCCAGCCCGTCCGAGGTAGCCACTGTCACGTTATATTTCTTCCCGTTTTCATGGGCAAATTTCTCAATGTACTGATCCGCCGTCTCCGCCTGTGCGGTAAATACCACATGGATATTGTGATAATCCGATATCTCTGTCCGGTGTCCCTGTACCCTGTAAGCATCGAATACAGCAATCAGATGACACTTCTTTATCCCCTGATAATCGCACAGAATATCCAGAAGCTTTCCTCTGGCTCCGTCTATGGTAGTCTTTGCCAGTTCTCTCAGATCCTCCCAGGCAAAAATAATATTATATCCGTCCACCAGCAGATAGTCCTCCCTGGGTTTGGATATCGCAAAATTTCTGCTGACAGGCGGGCGCGTCTCCTCTCTGCGCCCTGTTTTGTTTCCCCAGCCGCGGCCGCCGCCGGTCTCTTCACGTCTGTTGGCATAATAGGTTCTGCTTAAAATCGCATCGATCTCGTCCGTGCCGATCCACCGCTCCTCCTGCGTTTCCCCGTCCGGACTGCTGCCGGATCCTCCCGGCGCATGGCCTGTCCCGGCATCATAGAATTCTTCCTGCCGCCCGTCAGAGACACCGCCGCCCGGCCCGCTTTCCAGAAGATACAGCCTGCTCTCCAGATGCATATAACGATGCACCTCGTACCAGGGCACAATAAATCCCGCGCCGTGAGCACAAAACACCGAGCCTGCGGGATTGCCCATATCCGCTTCACTGTCATACCCAATCTCTTCCATCACCTCCTGAGAGTTATGACATGGCCCGTATCCCCCCATTTCGCACAACAGCCGCCCTTCTCCTCTCGTATAGGCCGTAACCTCTTTCTGATAGTTGCGCATGGACTGCACCGGAGCCCTGCCCCGCAGCAGACACATTCCGGTTCCTGCCGCATCCTCCATTCTCTCCGGCATGCCGCATTTTCCGCACATTCTCTCTATATCCGTCATGGCACGCCCCACATACTGCTCCGGCACCTCCAGTGAAAATTCATAAAGAGGTTCCAACAGGATGCACCGTGCCTGTTTCAGTCCCTGGCGCAGCGCACGGTAAGTCGCCTCCCGGAAATCCCCGCCCTGGGTGTGCTTTGGATGCGCTCTCCCCGCCGCAAGCGTAATCCGCATATCCGTAATGGCGGATCCGGTCAGCACCCCCTTATGCTCTCTCTCCCTCAAATGGGTCAGTATCAGTCTCTGCCAGTTTCTGTCCAGTTCATCCTCGCTGACCTTTGATGCAAACTGCAGTCCGCTCCCCGGTTCGGCCGGTTCCAGCAGCAGATGTACCTCCGCATAATGCCGCAGCGGCTCAAAATGCCCCACACCCTCCGCCGCACTGTCGATGGTCTCTTTATATACGATGCTGCCATTGTCAAAGGAAACTTCTGTTCCATATCTGTCCCGGATCATCCCCTGCAGAATCTCCAGCTGAACTTCCCCCATCACTTTCGCATGAATCTCCTGCAAAGTCTCATCCCAGACAATATGAAGAAGCGGCTCCTCTTCTTCCAGCTCCCGCAGCCGGGGCAGCATTACCGCCGCATCGCACCTTTCCGGCAAAATGACATGATAGTCCAGAACCGGCTCCAGCAGAGGCAGCACCGTCCCCGTTTCCATACCGAATCCCTGTCCCGGCACGGTTTTCGTCAGCCCGGTGACAGCGCAGACGGTTCCGGCCTGTGCCTCCCCCGCAGTCTCGTACTTTTCGCCGGAATAAATCCGTATCTGGTTGACTTTTTCCTGCTGCTCACCCTCTCCCAGCATGTCTCTGACCCGCAGCGCCCCTCCCGTGATCTTCATGTGTGTCAGCCTGCTGCCCTGGGCATCCCTGGAGATCTTGTAGACCCTTGCTCCGAATGTCTCTCCATATTCCGCAGGATACATCCAGCGCTCCAGGCCGTGCAAAAATGTATCCACACCCTCCATTTTCAGTGAGCTGCGAAAATAGCACCGAAAAATTTCCTGCCGTTTCATGATCCCGCGGACAGTATCTTCCTCCACATGCCCCGCGGCAAGATACTGTTCCAATGCCTCCTCGCCGCACATTGCCGCGCTTTCTTCGAACTGCTCCTCACTCTCTGTGTCGAAATCCAGGCAGTTTTCCGACAGGTTCTCCTGGAGTTCCCGAAGAAGCCTGTCTCTGTCCGTC
>JAAVAG010000049.1 GCA_014804185.1 Lachnospiraceae bacterium | reverse complement strand
CATTATATGGGCATTACCATTTATGGGCATTACCCGCTTCGGCGGGTCTCTTAATGAATCCCTGTTTCGGACATTCTCAGCAGCGCCGCTCCGATAATACCCGCGTCATTTCCCAGCACGGCAGGCTTAAGCAGCGTATTTTTCTCGGAATCGCGGGAATACACCCGGTCTTTCACATAATTCCGCAGAGGCGGCAGGAGCACATCCGGCGAATTTCCTACACCGCCGCCGATACAGATGACCTCCGGCTGTAAAATATTCATGATATTTACCAGTCCTTCTCCCAGATAGCCGATGTATTCTTTCATCACCGTCTGCGCCGTCTTATCCCCCGCCCTGGCGGCCTCGCATACCATCCTGCCGTCCAGCCGGAAAGCGTCGCCCCCGCACAGTTTCCACAGGGCGCTCTCCCGCGCCTGCTCCATACGGCTGCGCGCCTGCCCGATCAGCGCCCCTGCTGAGGCATATGCCTCCAGACAGCCCCGCCGCCCGCAGCTGCACGCAATTCCGTCACGGCAGATTGTCATATGGCCCAGTTCCCCGGCGGCAAAATTCACACCCCGCCATATTTTTCCGTCCAGAATGATCCCTCCGCCAACCCCCGTCCCCAGAGTCACCATCAGAAAAGATTCCGGCGGCCTTTCGCTGACCGAGCGGCACGCCAGAAACTCTCCCCAGGCCGCCGCGTTGGCGTCGTTGTCAAAGCAGATCTTCATACCCAGCCTTTCTTTCAGAGCGCCGCACAGATCTCCGCTGCAGCCGGGCAGATTGTTGGCATATTCCATACGGCCCGTATCCAGATTGGCCGTTCCGGGTACGCCGACCCCGACGCTCTGAACCTCATCCGCACAAATGCCGCTTTCCGTCAGAAGCGCTTCCGCCAGGGCGGCCGCCTGCTCCGCAAGCTGCCCGGTGTCCGCCGAACAGTCGGTTTTTACGCTCCCGCCCGCCACGATCCGCATATTTTCATCCACGATCCCGGCTGCAATATTCGTTCCCCCCACATCAATTCCTATATCATACATGCCCGCACCTCATTTCATTGTCCGGAAGTTTCCCCGCCCCATCCTTGACGGATATCCGCAAAAGCAACAGGGTCTTGATCTCAAAGGAGCGAAACGGCAGTTCCACCGTTCTCCAACGCATACCGCCGGTTTCCTCCGGTTTATGTCCGGCGGCAAATTCAACCTCGCTCTGCTTTTCTTCCAGCATATTGCAGAGCCAGACGCCTCCTGTCTCCGGCGGCAGATGCAGCCTGCAGGTCACCGCGCTTCCCATACACTCGTACAGCCGCAGCACCACGCCCTCCGCCTCGTCCATGGCCGGTTTGCAGGTCTCCAGAATGACATTCCTGCTGTCCACAGAAAAATAACTGACCGCCCTGCTCCGCGGCCCTTTTTCCTGCGCCTCCCCGCAGGTTTCCGTCACCGGCAGATTCAGTTCGTACGCTTCCCGCACCACATCGCTCTCCGTGAACGGCCCGTCAAACAGGCATATGGCGTAGGTGAACGTATGCTTCCCCTGATCCGCCTCCATATCCGGGATCACAGGCGCGCGCAGCAGCGTCAGCGACAGCGTGCTGTCCCTTGCGGAAATCCCGTACTTACAGTCGTTCAGCACCGCCAGCCCGTTCTTTCCATCAGAGAGCGCCGCATACCTGTGATGGCAGGTCTCATACAGATCCCGCTCATACTGTCTGGATCTGTGGGTGGGACGTTTCAGATACCCGAACTGTATCTCCTCCAGAACCTCTCTTGTATACACAGAGGTGGGAAAATCCACTTTCAGGATCTTATGCCGCTCCCTCCAGTCCACCGACGTGCGGAACTCTATCCTGGGACTCTCCGGCGCAAAGACAATCTCCTGATGCCAGTCAAAGTACTCCTCTTTTCTGTGAATCTCCACACATACCTCACGCCCATCCCTACGGACGCATATGTCCGCCTCCCGGCCCAGCGTCACGGGAACCTGCTCATACATCCTGCCCAGTTCCCAGGCGTCATAGTCCACATTCACATCCCGGTACATACGCAGCCGTCCCAGCGCGCCCGCGGCATACTCATATCCGCTGTTTTGATTCCGCAGGCTGACGATCTCTCCCAGCCGGTTCACCCGTGCTTCATAGAAACCGTTATTGACACAGATCTCCGCGATCTGTCCGTCCGCACCGTGACGGCAGGTATATGTGCAGCCGACTGCCTCCCCGATGAAAGCGTCACTCTCCTTTGCGGAAGCGATGCCTGCGGGGGCCGCCAGCACATAACCGCAGGAGGGCAGGACAGTTCCCTTATAACTGCGCTCCCAGCTGAGGGAATGAAACACTGCCCCCTCTCCGGCCAGCTTTCGCAGGATCGTCTCCGCCAGAGCAAGGCTCTCGCTCCTGATGTTCTCCAGAATCTCCTCCGCCTCCTGATTCACCCTGTGTATGGAAGTGCCGGGCAGCACATCGTGAAACTGGCAGTAAAGCAGATCTTTCCACATGGCATCCAGACGGGCGAGCCACTCCCGCTCACGGCCCGCCTCCGTCTGCCTCACATCCTCCCGGCTGCCGCAGAGCCGCATGACTCCCGCCAGAAATTCCGCCTGCCGCAGCGCCCCCTCGGCCCTGCGCACACCGCTCTTGAGCCGGGCGTTGGCCGTATAGGTTCCTCTGTGCCATGCCAGGTACAATTCCCCGTAATAAACATTGTCCACCCCGGCGCTCTCCGCACGCCGGAAAAATTCCGCCGGACTCTCCACCCGGCATCTGGGAGCGCCCTCCAGGTTCCCGCACCGTCTCAGCATCTCCACCATGATCCGGGCAGGACCGCCGCCGCCGTCTCCGTAACCGAAAGGAAACAGCATGCCGTCTATTTTCTCCTGCTGATTCCGATCCTGCTCCCAGCGCTGCACAAGCGCCGCCGGAGAAAACACGGCGTTGTTCTTCTTATATATGTGGGAGAGAATTCTGGTGCCGTCTATCCCCTCCCACCAGAACAGATTGTACGGGAACTGTTCACACTCAGGATCGCAGCGCAGGAGTTTCTGGGTGGCGAACCAGGACACCCCGCAGCCTTTCATAATCTGCGGAAGCGCCCCGGAAAACCCAAAGGTATCCGGCATCCACGCCATCCGGCTCTCCGTTCCCATTTCCTCCCGGAACCATCGTTTTCCCAGCACAAACTGGCGGATCAGGCTCTCGCCCCCCGCCATATTCACATCTCCCTCCACCCATACGGCTCCATCCGGGATAAACTGTCCCTCCCGGGTCTTCTGTAATACGCGCTCATACAGACGGGGATAATATTTTTTGAGATTTTCCAGAATGGGCGGCTCGCACATCAAAAAGCGGTACTCCGGATAGCGCTCCATCAGAGCCACCTGATTGGCGTATGTCCGGGCCGACTTGCGCTTTGTCTCCTCCTTTGTCCAAAGCCACGCCAGATCCAGATGGCTCTGTCCAAAGACGGTAAAGACCGGGGCGCTGGATCCGTTCACGGCCTCCAGGGATTCTTTCAGGACTTCTCTCGCGCCGCATACGCTCTCTGTCCGAAGCGGTTCCGGCAGTTCAAAGTCCGCCCTGTAGGTAAACTCTTTCAGCGCATCCGCGATCTGCATGGCCCGCAGGCTTTTCTCCGGAAGTTCTTTCCACAACTCATACAGGGTGTGATAATCCGCGTATGCCTGGAACATCTCCTCGTTCCAGATCCCGAAATTGCTCTCCGCCACTACGCACTGGCATGCGGGCGGCTCCGGCACAGAGACCGCGTCCCTGGGATAAATGCCGCCATTTTCCGGCCTGGGGCCGTGCCCGGCATAGGCCTCCGCATATATTTCAAAACACTCTCCCGCCAGGGCGCAGGCAGACAGCTGCACAAACGCATGATGCCTGTCTATGGAGCCTGCCTCCTCCCCGTTTACGTAAACCAGCATCTCAGAGGACACGCCCAGACCGATTACCACACATTTTCCCTCTGCCTCCGCAGGCAGGGTCAGGCTGCACCGAAACCAACCGTACTCCCATTTTCTTCCCCATGCGGTTCCCTCCGGAAAGGGACGGAAGCTTTCAGCCGCGGCTTCGGACAGTCCCAGATGTTTCATGGTGGTAAAACCCTCCAGTTCCAGACTGCCCAGCCGGTGATAAAAGTTCGGTGCAAAAGCGCTGTCCCATATCTTCAGTCGTTCATCCCACTGTCTTCCAAGTCCCATCATTGTCTCCCATGCCTTACCGGCCGCTGCCGTACTCAATCAAAAGAAGCATCGCCATCGCCTGTCCATAAGGCATAGGCCTCAGTTCGATCTCTTTATAAAAATCCTTGCTGACGCGTCCCATAGGGGTGCCGTAGGATACCTGATGCACCACTCCCTCCGGGGAAATGCAGTTCAGCACGGCCGGAAGCGCCCTCTCCGCCACCTCCCGGTACGACGGATCGATGAGTCCGCTGCGCACCGCTTTCAGTATGCCGTAGGCAAAGCCGCAGGTGGCGCTGGCCTCCACATAGGAATCCTCATCGTCCACCAGCGTATGCCACATGCCGTTATCCGCCTGATACTTTTTCAGGCTTTCCACCTGACGGCGCAGACACCGGATCAGCATCCTCCTGACGGCCCCCTCGCAGGGTATGATATCCAGCAGTTCCGGAATCGCCATGGTGACCCAGCAGTTTCCCCGGCCCCAGAAAGCCCCGGCAAAATGATTCTTCTCTTTAAAGGTCCATCCGTGATACCACAGCCCCGTTTTGGGGTCGGAAAGATATTTCTCATGCAGCAGGAACTGATACTGCGCCTCCTGAATCATCTTCTCGTCTCCCAGGATGCGGCCCATATTCGCCAGAAACAGAACGGTCATATACAGCGTGTCGTCCCACAGTTCCTGATCATTCATGGAGTCCGAGGTCTTATGCTGAAAGCCCCCCTCCTGCGTTCTGGGAAATGCCTCCATAATCTCCCCGGCCGCCGCGCGGCAGGGCTCCATATATTTCTCCTCCCCGGTGTATTCCGCCAGAAACGACATGGCAAGATAAGGGGCTGCGGTGTTGACATTCAGCGCTGGGAACCCAATGGTAAGCTGGCGGTCATAATAGTTTTTCAGAATGTCCAGATATGTCTCCTTTTTTTCGCGCTGAAACAGTTTCCAGAGTCCAAAAAGCCCCACTCCCTGAGTCCACTCCCAGAACTGATATCTGCGGATATCGTCTCCCGCCAGGTTATGGCTCTCCATATTTTTCAGGAAAACCTCATCCTCCTCGTACAAAATCCGGGTAAAGGCATCCGCCAGCAGATCCATTTTAGCCGAGATCTCAGACAAGGGTATCTTGTCCTCCCCCTCCAGCCTGTGAATCAGTTCTTTCAGTTCCTCCGGCGTCTTCACCGTATAGTCCGGCTGCCAGTCCGGTTCTTCCACTTCATGGAAATACCGGGGCGACCAATCCAGCCAGACAGAGGTCAGTCCGTATCTGTTTGCCCCGGCAATATCCTTTTTCAGGTTATTGCCGATCATAACGATATGCGGTTTATCGGCCTCCGTAAGCCCCATTTTCTCCATGGCCGTATCAAACATGGATCTGTCCGGTTTCTGTTTTCCCACTACCTCCGACACAATCCACTGTTCAAAGCAATATCCAAGCCCGTTTTCACGATACACATTCTGAAAAGATTCCCACTCCCCGTCCGCCACCAGCGCGATCCGGAATCCCTCCTCATGAAGAGACTGCAGCACCTCCCCCGCTCCCGGTATACAATCCGCCCGGGTGACGATCCCTCTTTCATCATAAACCTGAGTTCCCTCGTCAATAATGGTATCGCCGCTGTCCGTAAAAATGATCAGGTTTTTACTCATTTGCTCCCTCCTTGCAAAAAACTGTATGGTTATACGTTACCAACATTTCCCCCGGAATGCCACGCATCTGTTGTTTTTTTG